>JBGGMQ010000890.1:0-3825 GCA_041287975.1 Verrucomicrobium sp.
ACCACGAAAGCCAGCTACCCCATCCGGGTGGAAATTGGCACCACTGATCCACAGTCTGGAAAACCCCTCAGGCTGAGGCTGGAACCCCTGGCCGAGGCCCAGGAGCAGACTGGCGCCATGGGCGGCACTGCCTACTGGGAAGGAGCCTGCCGCGTGTTCGATGCGGAAACGGGGGCCGAGCTGGGCTCCGCCTTTCTGGAACTGGCTGGCTACAGTGGGGATTTGGCAGCGCAGTTCCGGTAGACATTCCAGGCTTGCCAACGGGTGACGTTTTTGACAGTCTGGTCGTGTGTCCGGCGTATCTCCCTGCGGACAGACACCGCTTCCTTCCATGAATACGCCTTCTCCTTCCTTGGAATTTGCCTCCCGTCGCCAGTTCATCCTCCAAGGGCTGGCCGCCACCGGAGCAGCCCTGGCTGGGAGCCCGCTCATTGCGGCACCGTCTCCCCAGCCAGTGTCAGAAACTCTGGTGACCACCCTCTATCAATCGCTGGATGAAAACCAGCGGAAGGCCTTGTGCTTTGCCTTTGATCACCCGTTGCGGTCAAAGGTGGACAACAACTGGCACATCACGCCCAAGCCTATCAGCGAGCTGCTGAACAAAGACCAGCAGGCCATGGTGCGCGAGACATTCGACAAACTGCACAGTGATGAGTACAAGGCCAAAGTGTGGGAGCAGTTTGACCACGACAACAAAGGCGACGGCGGCTTTGGCAGCGCCAGCATTGCGTTGTTTGGCGAGCCGGGGAAGGGCAAGTTCGAGTTCGTTCTGACGGGTCGCCACTGCACCCGCCGCTGTGATGGCAACAGCCTCGCCGGCACCGCCTTCGGCGGCCCCATCTTTTACGGGCATGCCGCCCAGGGGTTCAATGAAAAACCGGATCATCCCGGGAATGTGTACTGGTATCAGGCCAAGCGGGCCAATGAAGTCTTCGCCGCCCTGGATGGGAAACAACGCGACATGGCCCTCCGTCCCGAAGGACGGGGTGAGGCTGGCAATGCCACCGTCAAACTGACCGGCCGTAAAACAGGCATTGAAGGCATTCCCATGACCGAACTGAGCTCCGACCAGCAAGGGCTGGTCCGCAAGGTGCTGGCCGATCTGCTGCTTCCCTTCCGCAAGGAAGATGCAGACGAGGCCATGCGTCACATTGAAAAAGCAGGCTTCGAGCACCTCCACATGGCTTTCTACAAAAACCAGGACGTCGGCAAAGACGGCGTCTGGGATGTCTGGCAACTCGAAGGCCCCTCCATGATCTGGTACTTCCGCGGTGATCCGCACGTGCATTGCTGGGCGCACATCAAAGAGAGCGTGGGTTGAAGAATGAGGGGTATACTCTACTTCTGTCTTGCGGCTCTGTTTGAAATCGCGGGTTGCTTCAGCTTTTGGGCTTGGCTCAAACTGAACAAAAGCGTCTGGTGGGTGGTGCCGGGTGTGGTGAGTCTGGTTCTGTTCGCAGCATTGTTGACTCGGGCGGATGCTGCTTTTGCGGGACGGGCCTACGCTGCGTACGGAGGCATTTACATTGCGGCATCACTCCTCTGGCTGTGGGCGGTGGAGCACAGTACTCCCGACCGCTATGACTTGGGCGGGGCGGCGCTTTGTTTGGTGGGCACAGCGGTCATCCTGCTGGCTCCACGGGCCTAGTGGACTTGACCGGGCAGCCAACATGCGTCATGGCATCCTCCCTTACGCAACATGTCTCAGGACCCTCCGCATCACGCTCACCATCATTCCCACCCTCCCGGCAAACGTCAGCCGGATGAGTTCTATGAGTTGATGACGCGCATGGCAGAGCGGCCTGCGATGTACTTTGGTGCTCCCGCCTCCCTCGTGGACGCTCTCCAGTCGTATCTGCATGGCTACGACAGCGCCGCTTACTTTTATGGAGGACCCAGTCTGGAACTTGGGCCAACGTTCAGTCGCTGGTTGGTAGACAACAAGAGGCTCAAAGGCGGCCCCACCGTCAGCTGGGCGGCTATCTTAAAGCTAAACTTCGCCAGTGACGAAGAGGCCTACACGGCGTTTTTCGAACTCTTTGACGAATACCACATCACGGTGACAGATGCTCCGGAGAGGGGGTGGTAACAATCACGCGATGGATCACCAAATTCGAACCGCCCAACCATCGGATGCCGATGCCATTTCGAGATTGATGGCTGTCCTTGGCTACGAACTGGCTCCAGATCAGGTCAAGCAAACTCTTGCGAGTTATCAGCGGCAGTCCGGGGCGGTGTTGGTAGCAACTGAAGACGGTCGGGTTGTCGGATTCTTAAGTGCCTACGCCTCGCCACTTTTCCATCAGCTGGGCAGTCTGGGACGGATCACTGCGATGGCCATTGACCCCGCCCACTTTCGCAAAGGCATTGGGGCGAGTTTGGTGGAGGCGGCGGAGCAGTTTGCCATGGAACGAGGATGCTTGCGCATGGAAGTGACCAGCGGCGATCATCGCGAACAGGATGCCCACCTTTTCTATCTGGCGCAGGGTTACGAGCCCGACTGTCGTCGTTTCATCAAGCGCTTGCCACGATTGTCTGGGAGCGCCTAGGGCTCTCCTGGCGCTGAGGCCTGAATCGGTGCCTGGAAAATTTAGAACGGCCAAGCGTGCTCTGAACGGCGACTTGATGTATAACCCTCTGCATGGAGTCTGTCCGCCGACGCTCAAGCTTTCTGGTGCCACTTTTGGCGCTGGGGGTGGTCGCCGCTATTGCGGTTGCGGGAGTGCTTGCTTTCCGTGGAGCCTTCCGATCCGCGCCCGGCGTGAACGTAAGCCTTCAGGAGATTCGCCTGTTTAACTGCGAGTTCGACCCGGCGGCGCCAGGGACGGTGGTGGCTCCTGGCGGCATGGTTTCCACCATCACCATTCGGGAGAATGCCAAGCATGCCACTCGCCGCCTGACCCTGTCCCTGCAGGAAGGCAGTGCCCGGCCTTCCAAGGTGGTTTACCAACCGGGGCAGATCCCTGGCAAAGCGGAAGCTGTGGATGGAGAGATGGTCCTGTTCGACCAAACGTCCAAACCCACCGCTCAATCCATTGTCGTCGGATCCAAAGGCGGTAGAATCACCATCACTCACTCCATCGAGCGAGGGCCGCTCCGACTGGTGCTCACTCCGGGCTAGCCGGTCGCCTCCCGCGATTGATGGTTGAGAGAAATAATCTCAACCATCACTCCCGGGACTGTCCTGATCTACTGACGTCGGCCAACCATGAGGCTGGTGGTGTCTGGCAAATTCAGATAGCCAATGCCAAAGGAAAGAGGGCGGGGGCCCTGCGCTTGTTGTGCCTGGATCAAGTCGGGCTGTTCGTACTCCTTGAAAATGTCCTGCACGCGCTGGTAGTTGCCGTACAGGTTCACTTTCCAGTTTTGGCGCTCCACCAAGTTCCGATACGGCACGCCGCTTGGGTCTTGCACCAGTCCCCGACATTGCACGAGGATGTGATTGCGGACATTGGAGAAATAGGACTCATGCATCAAATAGGAGGCACTCTTGGCCAGTGCGACGGGCTGTCCCAGGCTGGTGGAGAAACGCAAAAAAGCTCCATTGGCTTTGCAGGCGTCATTGGAAAGGTTCTGCGTGAAGTAGAAGACGCGCTTGGGGCCCTGGGGCCCGGTAAGGCGGATGAGCAGCCCCGGCACCGTGTTCTGGGTGGGGGCAAACACCTGGGGGTTGCCATTGTCATCCAGTCGCACCGCATCGATCGATTCCACCACATGGCCTGTGCGGGCCATGAAAACGAGGAAGACGGGAAGAACGCCACGGAACCGGGAAGACTGGAAATCCTGTCGCATCTCTTTCGTGATGAAGTAGGAGAATTGCAGGAC
>JBGGMQ010000891.1:0-3087 GCA_041287975.1 Verrucomicrobium sp.
CAAGCCAACAACTTGCGACTCGTAGTAGGTTGCAGCTTGTTCCAACTCGGAAGCTGCAGGAGAAAGGAAACGGTATTTCACTTGCGAAAACGGGCTCGCAAAGTCGAGATGGTGTGGGGACCATCCAGTGCCAGAATTTCGCCAGCGCGAAATGCGCTCATTCTGGAATCCGATTCCTTGATCCAAGCTTCCTGCAACTTTGATGGAATTGGGGACAGGCTCTCCAAAAGCCTGTCGGCCAGCAAGGCGCGCTGCCCTTCTGGGAGCAGCAATGCCTCTTTTTCAATGATCGCGACGTCCATCAGGAAGTTTGTAAGGTGCTTTGCAGACTCTGCCACACAGGCGCCATCTGTGCAATTGCGAATCCGCGGTTCGATCGTCGCCGCTCATCCACCCACCACCAGCCCCTCCTCATCCCGCCCAGGGCAGCGTCGAGAACTCCATCTCCAGGTGCTTGGCCCGCACCCAGCCGGTGAAGCCGCTTTCCGTCCGGATGAGATACCACTGGCGGCTCCTGGCTTCGATGTCGTCGCCGGGCTTCGCTGAGGAAGGATCCCAGAGCAGCACGTGAAACTTGCTGTCCTTGCGCGTGTTGGCCAGCACAGCCTTGCCCTCACGGGTCTGGTAAACAGGGAAGGAGTCCACCACGGTCCCTTCAATGCCGGAGGTCGCGTCGATCCCCAGGGAGTAAAACTCCTGCGGTAGCAGGGTGAGCGCAAGATCCTTGGAGAAAACATGCTTCTCTGTCTTCATCCAGAATCCCATCCATGAGGTGGAGACCACGGTGCTGTTTCCCGGAACCTTGATGTCGCCCTGGCCCTGGATCTTGCCCACCTGCTTGAGTTGGCCGTTCACCATCACAAAGAAGAGGCGGACGATGAAATCACTCTCGCCTTCCGCGGAGACCACGAGGACCCTGGCCGGGCTGTCCCCGGATATGCGAAAGGCCTCCAGCGAGACCGTGTAGCCGGTGAAGTCCTTTTCAAGGGTGATGGAGGTCTTGCCCGCCTTCAGAACCGCGCTTTCAAAATTCGAATCTGGATCCGGACGTTTAAGCTCCACGGTATAGGTTTGCGCCTGCCCGTTCCCGGCCAGGTCCACCGCCAGCTTGGGTGGCGGATCAACCGCCATCAGCACCGGGGATACCGACAACAGCAGGCACGACAGGGAAATGGGGAGGAGACGTTTCATGGCAGCAAGCAGCACGAGGTGATCGGGACGCCGCAGCAAAGGCCTTCCCACACCTACTTCTTTTTGGTCGAGACCTTCTTCGTGACCGACTTTGTGGTCTTTTTCGCCACCTTCTTGGCGGTGGGCTTTGCAGCGACCTTCACCGCTGGCGCTGAAGCTTTCGCCTTGGTTGGGCTTCCTTTCTTGGCCCCGGACTTTCGCGGAGCCTTCGATTCCACGGGCGCGCTTGAAACCTCATCCAGCAGTCCTTCAGGGATGTCGAAAGACCCGAGATCGATCCCAAAGACATCCGCCAGATCCACGCCCGCAATCACACCATCTTCCGCTCCGGATTCCGGCGTCGTCAGGGCCTGCACCGCATCCATCGCGCTCGTCCCGATGAGCTCCCCGGCATCCACTCCGCGAAGCTTGAAGAAGAGAGACGGATCATCATCCAGGCGGCAGCTTACCCCGTAGAGCGTGGCCGCCGCGTGCTTGCAAAGCCCAGCATAGTCCGGGCAGGAGCAATTGATCTGGATTTCACGGGGGCCTGGAAACAGGCCGTTCGCCTGGTCGGTCACTTGATGCAGGATTTGGTCGTTGAGCTTGCCCCCCAGAAGCTCCACCAGCGAGCCGATGCGCCCCACGCAATCCTCCTTGAGGCTGGCCCATCGGGTGGAAGCCAGCGGCTTGATGGTGATGCGCACATCGTAGAGATCACTGCCCTGCACCGTGCTGGTGATCTCGCCCTTCTCGATCAGCAAATCCATCACCGCCCACTTGCGCAGATAGGTACGGCCCCGGGGAAGACGGTTCGAAAAGTCGCTGTAGGCTTCGAGATTCTTGTTCCAGGCCTTTCCCCAAAAGGTGATGCTCAGACCCTGCTTGGCCTTGGGCACGACCGGTGCGAGCAACTCGCCCTTCTTTCGCCGGCTCAGCACTTTGCGCATCGCGCTCGCCTTGGCCGCAGCGCGGTCGTGATAGTCTTCGTAACTGTAGGAGTTCCAGGACATGTTCAGTGGGAGAATCGGGCTATTCTGCGCCTGTAGCACGGAACTGAAGGAACTCGACGAGTTCTTTGTCATTCATCTCGGTGAGCAGCTTGATGGCACCGTCGCCATCGCCTCCCAGGATCTCATTGGCCAGGCCGCGCTTCTCGCGGATGATGCCGTCGATCTTCTCCTCCAGCGTGCCCTGGCAGACAAACTTGTGCACCATGACGGCCTTGGTCTGGCCGATGCGGTAGGCGCGGTCGGTGGCCTGGTCCTCCACCGCCGGGTTCCACCAGCGGTCGAAGTGGATGACATGGCTCGCCGCCGTCAGCGTCAATCCGGTGCCGCCCGCTTTGACGGAGATGACAAAGAACGGCGGTCCCGCCGGGCTCTGGAACTCCTCGACCAACTGGCCCCGCTTCCCAACCGCCGTGCCGCCATGCAACACCAGCCCCGGCCTGCCAAACACCGTCGCCAGATAGTCGGCCAGCGGATTGGTCATTTCCTTAAACTGCGAGAAGACAATCACCTTCTCCTGACGGTCGGCGATGCCGGCGCAGAGCTCCTCCAGACGCTGGAACTTCCCGCTGTCTGCGGGCAGATAGCGGCTGTCCCCGCTCCACTGGGAGGGGTGGTTGCAGACCTGCTTGAGCTTCATGAGGGCCGCCAAAATCACTCCCTGACGCTGGATCTGGTCCTCCGTGTCGCCCAGTTCCCGGGTCAGCGCTGTCACCACCCGCTGGTAGAGCTGGGCCTGCCGCCGTGAGAGCGAGCAGAAGGCCGTCATCTCCGTCTTCCGCGGCAGATCCGGTGCAATCGCGGGGTCCGTCTTGACCCGGCGCAGGATGAAAGGCCGCACCAGCTTCCGCAGCGGGGCATACCCCGCCGAGCCTTTGGCCATCTGGCGGGCCCGGGCGGCAAAGGA
>JBGGMQ010000892.1:0-3192 GCA_041287975.1 Verrucomicrobium sp.
CGCCCTCGGCACTCTTCCTCTCCATTCCATCGAAAAGAGGTTCGTCCATGAAATTTACCTGCTTCTTGAAGTGTGCGACTCAAGTCGGCAGTCGTCAGAAGAACGTGATAGTGATTCGGCAGCACTGTCCAGGCGTGAATGGTGTCGCCAACGTTTGTGAAGACCTTCGTCAGTTCATCGGAGAAGTCTCGCATTCGCTCCGCGCTATGACCAATTACGGGATGATGCTCATAGCAGGATGCTGTAATCAAGCATGCGCCTTCACCGCCACGGTGAGGCGGACTGTGCCGGGGTTGACGCTGCTTTGCACGCCACTCCTTAAGAGCAGCGCGCCCCTCCTCCGTCAACATCCGCCATCGGTACATTTTCATCGCATCCGCTCCCGCTAGCGCCCCCTCCCTCTATTTCGCGTCAGCCCCCAGCTTCACCAATACAATGTCCTTGAACCACACCTGCGTATTCCCGCCGCTGTGGATCTGCACCGCGATCTTGCCAGTCAGAGGAATACTCTTGTCCTCTTCTGTGTAGTCCACGGTCTGCAGACCATTGATAAAAAGCTGCACGCGGGCACCTTCGCAGCGGATGGTGTATTCGTTCCAGTCGTTGCGCTTCAGGGCTGGCTCTACCTTGGCCATGTCCACGCCCGCCAGGATCTTCTTGCGGCGGCTTTCGTCATAGAGGGCACCCCAGTACTTGGGGTCACCCAGATCCGCTTGATAGCCGATCATCTCATGATGATTTGGGATCCGCTCACTGCGAATCTGAACGCCGCTGTTGACCTCGCCGGTCTTGGGATCGCCCGTTACCTTAAACTTCAGCTTCAACTCGAAGTCGCCAAAGTTGGCTTTGGTGCTCAGGAACTCATTGCGGGGCTGTTTGCCCGTTGGTGAGCCCGCTGTGAAGCATCCGTCTTCAATGCGCCAGGTTTTTTCAGTGTCACCCTCCCAACCTGTGAAGGTCTTGCCGTCAAACAGAGCTTCGTGTCTTGCTTCCGCAGGCGTCGCTGCCGTGGGAGGAGCGCTATAGACCGATGCGGGGCCGATCGGGCTAAACGTAAACGCCGCACCCAAGGCGAATGCACCCATGAGGGTGAAATGACGTGCCAGGGAATAGCAGGAGAGAGGGAGTGTGTTCATACAAAGATGAACACACCACGCATCCGACCTACCGCGTCTTGCGGTCAATGCTCTTCAAGTGCTCCAAGATCCGGAACACTGCCACCAGTACTTCCAGCATCATGCGTGTGATCAGCGCATAGAGCACGAAAAGGATGGGGGCAAAGATCAATGAGGTCATGCCACCCATGATGCCGCGGTCAAAGGACGCCAGTGCCCACCGGCCTGCGAACAGCGCCGCTGCAATCAGTCCGACAATGTATAGCACCCGCACAATCTTGGGAGTGATGGCAGTGCGGAAGGAGAGGTCCAGCAGGGCGTCGACGAGGCCGACGGATTCTTGACGGGGCTCGACGGGATCGTCCTGGGGCTTGGAAAGGATGTTGTTGTCCATGGGGGAGGGAGTATGTGTGTGTCGGATGATTGCGAAGTAGCTTTTTTGGGGCGGAGAGTTGAATGCCGGGCTGAAATCAGAAGCGAAAAGTGGGCTGGGTGCGCGCAATGTCGGCGTTCACTTTACACTACTTGATTAGGCGGATGCAGACGGGATATCGGTAAGGGATCCCCTTGCTCGAGTCGATGCTGGCCATGACCACTACAACAATGTCAAAAACCAAAACTCCAATGGGAAGAATGAACCCAATTCCACAGGTCACAAACATGAGGATCGTCGCGGCCAGCAAGTAAATGGAGATGGAGATCTGAAAATTGGTAGCCTCTTTGCCTTCCTGATCCACAAAAGGCATCTTGTCCTTGTTCACCAACCATAAGATGAGAGGCAGGAGGATGTTGCCTGCACTCGGGAGAACCAGACCGACGATCCCACCCAGATGGCAGAAGAGCGCCATGTTCCGTTGATCTGAAGGAACATTCGACTCAATAGACGGCACCGATGGCGCATCCCCGCTGCCGGGGACCGGGGCCGGGTCGGGTTTGTCACCGTAGGGGGGTTGGGACGGCGGGAGAGGGTCCATACTCTGCGAAGATAGACAAACAGCCTCTGGTGGGCAAGTGCCGACTTCGCCTCCGCACGCCTCCGGGCCCCCCAGAGGCACTTTTTCCTATGGCCTCTGCCGAAATCGCGCTAGTATCCTGGCCCTTTTTCCCGCCCGCATCCCATGACCAGCGCCCAGATCCGCCAGAGCTTCCTCGATTTTTTCAAGGAAAAGCAGCATACCATCGTCCCCAGCGACAATGTCGGCTACACCAGCCGGGACGGCGCTCGCATCTTCACGAACGCGGGCATGAACCAGTTCGTCCCCATTTTCCTGGGAGAGCGCCCGGCGGATGTCGACACCTGGCCTGGCGTGCTCCACAAGGGCCTGCCCACCCGCGCTGCGGACACCCAGAAGTGCATCCGCGCTGGCGGCAAGCACAACGACCTGGAGGATGTCGGACTCGACACCTACCACCACACTTTCTTTGAGATGCTGGGGAACTGGAGCTTTGGCGACTACTTTAAAAAGGACGCCATCGCCTGGGCTTGGGAACTCGTCGTCGAGCGCTGGAAGTTTCCGCCGACACGGGTGTTCGCCACCATCTACCAGCCCGACAAGTCCAAGGGCGACCCCGCAGAGCGCGATGAAGAAGCCTGGGGCTACTGGGCTGAGAAGTTCCGCAGCGTCGGCCTCGATCCGGACATCCACATCGTCAACGGCAACAAGAAGGACAACTTCTGGATGATGGCCGACACCGGCCCCTGCGGTCCCTGCACCGAGCTGCACATCGACCTCACCCCCGGCCCCCGCGATCTCGACGAAGAGCGCCAGAAAGTCGGAGCCAGCCTCGTCAACGGCACCAGTGCCGATTGCATCGAGATCTGGAACAACGTGTTCATCGAGTTCAACGCGAACGCGGACAAGACCTTCTCCAAGCTGCCCGCCCAACACGTGGACACTGGCATGGGCTTTGAGCGCGTCACCAGCATCATTCAGGGCACCAAGAACTTCACCGACTTCGAGAACGCGAAGATCAGCAACTATGACACCGACGTCTTCAAGCCCATCTTTGATGAGCTCGCGAAGATGAGCGGCAAGGCGTACACCAGCACACTGCCTGCGGCCGGCACCACCGGCGA
>JBGGMQ010000893.1:0-4779 GCA_041287975.1 Verrucomicrobium sp.
TTTGAACATGAGTTGATCTTCGAGGCGGAGCAACTGGTTAAATAAAAGGACCCATCACAATGCCTCAATCGCGAGAGTTTCTTCAGTGCGTGATCGACTTCCTACTTTCATGAAACCCGACAGCTATCAACAGCCCAAGCACCCCGCTTGACATGCAGCTGGGGCAGATTCTTCAAATTCAAAAGCCATTACTCAATCTCCACAATCACGATTGCACCTCCCAATCCCAATTCTGTAAATTCCGTTAATTCTGTCTAAAAATCAGGCTCTGTGTTCTCTGCGGTCATTTCTCGATCCCCCAACTCATACCCCAAGACACTCAACCCATACATCGTCGCCGTCTCGACCCGCAAAATGATCGTCCCCAGCGTCATCGGCAGACACCCACTCTCCCGAGCCAGCTCGTACTCTTCAGGCGTGAAGTCCCCCTCTGGCCCGATGCACAAAAGCGCCGAATCCACGGCATTCCCCTCCCCCCGTCGCTCTTCCAAAATAGCCTTCAAATGACGGGCATCCTCCTGGATCGCCGCCACAATCCTGAGGTCATGTTCCGGCAACCCCGCCAGCACCTCCGTCAACGAAGCGGGAGCATGAATCACCGGGAGCCAGTTCTGGCCGCACTGCTTGCAGGCCTCCAGCGCGAGTCGCTGCCATTTCTCCTGCTTCTTCGCCGCCTCTTTGCGGTCCAGCTTCACCACGGTTCTGGCTGTTAACACGGGGTGGATGGCGTTCACCCCCAGCTCGACACTCTTCTCCACAATCCACTCCATGTTCCCGCCCTTGGGGATGGCTTGCAACAGGCTTAGCGAAACGGCAGGCGCTGGCGTGCGGCCTTCCTCAAGCATCTCCAGCCCCACCTTGCGACCCGCCACGGAGGTCATGCGGCAGCGGGCCCAACGCCCCGCCCCGTTGAAGATGGTTATTTCATCCCCCACCTGCCGTCGCATCACCGAGGTGCAATGGTGCGCCTCATCCCCTTCCAGGACCAGCAGGTCAGGGTTCCAGGCGGAGGGGGCAAGGTAAAAGCGGGCCAGGGCTCCCATGGTGGCAGTGTTGAAATCAGTGGCTGAATCAGAGTTTCACCGGGATCACCTGCGCCATGTTGATGGCGTCAATCAACTGACGCCAGCGGCCGTACTCCCCATGTTTCAGCACCCCCACCAGCCGCGGCAGGTGGGTGATGCCCTCTTCATTCTGCTCCTCGGGCAGGGCATTCCCCTGCTCCAGCGGCGTCCGGATCACGTCCGCAAACTCCTCGTTCAACCTGGCCACGGCCGCCACCGTCAGCTTGCGCTTGATTCGGAACACGGTTCGATCCTTCACATGCCGGTAGGAGTGGAACACCTTGTAGAAGGTGGTGATCACCCTCACCGCCTCCTCCGCCTTGTCGGTGATGTGCAGCAGGCTCAAGTCTGACGGTGAGATCAGTGCGTGCCCGTGCAGGTGTTCCCGCACAAAGGCCATGAAGGTGGACCAGTAGGTGCCGCCCGGCTCATCCACCAGCACCACCGGCAGGATCGTGGCCTTTCCGGTCTGGATGAGGGTGATGCTCTCAAACATCTCATCGAGTGTGCCGAAACCGCCAGGAAACAACACCACCGCATCCGCCTCCTTCACAAACGAAAGTTTCCGCGTGAAGAAGTAGTTGAAGGTCACCAGCTTCTCATCACCCACGATCGTGTCATTGGCGCTCTGCTCAAAGGGCAGCCGGATGTTCAGGCCGAAGCTCTGCTCACGCCCCGCGCCATGCTGCGCCGCGCCCATGATGCCGTCACCAGCACCCGTGATGACCATGTAGCCCTCCTCCACCATGAGGCGGGAGAAATCCTCCGCCGCACCATAGGCAGGCATCCCCGGCCGGGTGCGGGCCGAGCCGAACACGGACACCTTCCGCACGTGGCGGTAGGGTTGGAAAACCTTGTTGGCATGCCGCATTTCCCGCAGGGCGCGGTGCAGCATTTTCAGATCCCCCATGCCGGTGTTGTCCCGGCCGATCTTGAGGCTGGTCATCAGCAGGCCTGCCACGAGATCCCGCTTGCGGTCATCATCCACCCACAGGCCTGCCAGCTCCTTGAGCCGGTCATCCAGCCCAAGGTCTCCTGTGGTGCCCTTCGGCTTCTCTGCCAGGGCAAAGATGCCGCCGGCGGTGAAGTCTTTCTCCGGAGGCCGGGCGGTGGCGGGAGGCGGGCTGACGTTGGAGGTAGAGTTCACAGAGAGGGCAGTAAAAGGGGTTTAAGGAAAATACGATTGTCAGGCACCCGCCGGTTGGGGCACGGGTGCCGCCTCTTTGACAGGTGGCGGATCTACCGGAACCGGCACGGGTGCCGGTGTGGAGCGTGATCCGGGTGCAGTCAGCGCGAAACTCACCGCCAGTGCCACGATGCCCAGCATCACCGAGGTGTTGTAGGCCAGAGCCAGCAGTCCCGCAGCGAAGCCGCGCATGCGTCGGGAGGGCTTCCCGAGCCACTCCAGCAACAATATCAATACGAACATGCCACCCAAGGTAGATGCGGAGTGGCTCAGCAGAGCCCGCACCACTTCGAGCAGGTTTGCCTCGTTCGCTGCCACATTGCCCACGCCCTCCCACACTTTTCCCAGCTTCGGCAGCAGCAGGATGCGGCAGAATTCCTGTATCACCAGGGTGGGCAGGAGCAGAGCCGCCATGGCGAACCACGTCAGCCCCGGGCGGTCTTCACCATCATCGGGCATAGCAGGTAAGGCTGGGGAAGGTTGACTGAAGAATTCGCCCGACAACTTACGCGATAGGACCGTGCGAGGCCGTCGTGTGGTCGTACTGGGCCAGCTTGCGCATGTAGTCGCCGTACTCCGTCTTGCCGAGTTTGTCGGCCGAGGCCAGGAGCTCTGCTTTGCTGATCCACTGCTTGTTATAGGCGATCTCCTCCAGACAGGAAATCTTCAGACCCTGACGGTGCTGGATGACCTGCACAAACTCCGCCGCTTCCAGGAGGGAATCCGGCGAGCCCGTGTCCAGCCAGGCCACGCCGCGACCCAGCACTTCTACCTGCAATTCACCAGCTTCCAGGTAGATGCGGTTCAGGTCCGTGATCTCAAGCTCCCCACGATGGCTGGGCTTGATGCTGCGGGCCAGCTCACAGACTTTCTTGTCGTAGAAATACACTCCAGGCACCGCGTAGTTGGACTTGGGCTGCTTCGGCTTCTCCTCCAGGGAGATCGCCTTGCCATTCCGGTCAAACTCCACCACCCCGTAGATTTCCGGGGTCGCGGTGTAGTAGCCAAAGATCGTCGCTCCCGATTCCTGGGCGCCTGCCCGCTCTGCCGCCTTGCGGAACTGGGTGCCGTAGAAAAGGTTGTCCCCCAGCACCAGCGCCGCCGGGCTGCCATCCAGGAATTTCTCCCCGATGATAAACGCCTGTGCCAGACCCTCGGGCTTCGGCTGCTCCGCATACTCAAACCGGAGGCCAAACTGCGACCCATCCCCAAGCAGCTTCTGGAAGCCCGGCAGGTCGTGCGGTGTGGAAATGATCAGAATGTCCCGGATATCCGCCAGCATCAGGGCGGACAGCGGATAATAAATCATCGGCTTGTCATACACCGGCATGAGCTGCTTGCTCACAGCGATGGTGAGAGGATAAAGCCGGGTGCCGGAACCACCAGCGAGTACAATGCCTTTGCGTGCGCTCATGCGCTGAGTGTGCGCGGGACGGCTCCCCGTGCAAGCTTTGAGGTGCGGATTGACTGAGAACAAAAGGTTGCCTTCGCGCTTCGCCCTCCCCGCAGTCGGCTCAACCTTTGCCTTCCCCGGCCGGCGCGCCCATCCCCGGCTTTTCCGCCTGGCAGTTCCAGCACACCTCGAATCCCCCTGGCACCAGCTGGTTGCAGCTCGGACACATCCACCCGGCTTGATCCGGCTCATCCGCATGGATGTGTCTTTTGATCAATTCCATGGCCTCATCGTAGTCGTCATTGTCCCGCACACACAGGGCCGGATAAAAAATCGGCACCGGTATCGCCGTGAACGCTAGATTCGTGTGCTCATTCCGGACAAAACACGGAATCCCCGCCTGCTCCAGAATGGATTTGCAGAAGCCAACCCGGACCGAATCAATGTGTGTGAAGACTTCTTTCATACGCGGTTGAGGAAACCCAAAGCATCCCAGTTTTTACCCACCCTGACAAGTCCCGATTGATCGCCCGGCAGCCCGTATGTTATTGCATGAACCAACGAACTTAACAAAATGCCACTCGCACCTTCGGCTGAATCGCCTGGCATCCCGCGCCAGCAAGCAGGCAGTCTCCACCAACAAGGGGTCTGTCCTCACCCCTCTGCCCATCACCTTCGCTTCCGATTGTAGCAGCCGACGTGAGGAGAAAGGACCAACTGCGTGCGTTTGGGGTGACCGCGAAGGAACCAACTCCTGCTCAGTCCGCAGTTAATCCCTGAAGGGGATTTGTAGCATAGCCCAGGGTTGGCCGAGCCTTAAGCGAGGCTACCCTGGGTACCTCCGCAGAGGATGATCAGGTGGGAAAGCCGATAGCATCTGCTTTCTCCCCACCGCCATCAACACCTCCACGTCAGTCCCCAAGGTTCCTCGGCAGGCTCTAGCCACTCTGCCACCATTTGGCAACAACCATCCAGTCCAAAGGAAACAACAACCTCTCACCACTCCGACGCAACCCTCAAAAAATTCAGTCTCTGTGCCCTCTGTGGTTGATCCTCATCCTTCTCCCACCCCTGCTCTCCTAATCCGCAAACAACGCCAGAGAATCCGTGGTCATCATCCTCGGGCTCGCCGTCTT
>JBGGMQ010000894.1:0-3731 GCA_041287975.1 Verrucomicrobium sp.
CCATGGAGGGATAGGGTCGCCTCGTTTCATCGGGGGTGAAGTGGAGCGGGAAGGCTGCGCGGGGATGCTAGACTGAAAGACGGAAGAGAAAAATCAAAGATCAAAATTCAAAACTCAATGCCTGAATGGTGGGGCGATAGAGCATGGTGCGTATTTGCGTTCAGGAGCCGCCCGGGGCACACACGGGCGGGGACGCCCATCTCACCTCCGGCCCTGCCCACTGCCTCACCACCCACCGACGCACCGGAACCCCGGCTGGCTATTTTTCACACGCTGCCTAGCATGAACGGATTGCTGAATCCCGTTCTTGTTTTCCGTTTTCTTAACTCATGAAGCCATCCCACACCTCCAACTCCCCTTCCCCCACCCCCTCCCGTCGCCGGTTCGTTAAGCAATCGCTCTCCGCAGGGTTCGGCTTCACCTTTCTGCCTGCCTACCTCACCAGCGCACGTGCGGCGGACAATCCCAAACTCCCGCCCAGTCGACGGCTCAACCTGGGCTGCATTGGCGTGGGCGGGCGTGCTGGCAGCGTCATCCCCGGGCTCTCTGCCGCAGGCACTGCTACCCCTGTGGCATTCGTGGATGTGGATTTCGTGACGGCCAAAGGCGTTGAAAAGAACCTGGCGGCGTTCCCCGATGTGAAACGCTTCAACGATTTCCGGGTGATGCTGGATGAGATGGGCAAGGACATCGACGCCGTCAGTGTTGTCACGCCGGATCACACCCACTTCACCGCTGCGATCCATGCGATGGCACTGGGCAAGCACGTGTACGTGGAGAAGCCGCTGACGCACACGTTTGAAGAGGCTGAGATCCTCATGCGTGCGGAGAAGAAATTCAAGGTGGTCACGCAGATGGGCAACCAGGGTCACACCTCTGCCGGGGCCGACCAGTTCAAGCAGATGCTGGCCGCGGGAATCGTGGATGATGTGGTGAAGATCGAGGCGTGGAAGTCCCCTTCCCTGTGGTTCATGAATGCGGCGGAGCGCATCCCCGGGTATCCGGCAGCAGAGCCGATGCCAGAATCCTTGAAGAGCTGGGACCTCTGGTGCGGCCCTCGCGAGGTGAAGCCCTACAGCAAGATGTATCACCCCTTCAACTGGCGGGGATTCCATGTCTACGGCGGCGGCATGTTTGGCGACTGGGGCGCACACATCATTGATTTTGCCCACCATCATCTGAAGTTGGGCCTGCCTACGCGCATCACTCCCCTGGAGCTGGCAGATTACAACCAGGTGAGCTTCCCTTTAACTTCCGACATTCGTTTTGAGTTCGCAGCGCGCGGGGAGAAACTACCTGCGGTGGAACTGCACTGGCGCGCGGGTGATGTGAAGGTGCAGATCGAGGAAAAGTACGGCGACCCCGACAAGGACGGCAAGATCGTGGCACCGAAGCCGGGCAAGGCTGGCACGCTGCTGCACCGCAAGCAGGGTGACTACCTTGTGCAACGCGGCTCGCACGACAGCCATTCCCTTGTTTACCCGCGCAAGCAGATGGTGGAGTTCAAAGATGCCCTGGCCCTTCACAAGCCGAAGTACGACCACTTTGAAAGCTTCGTGCAAGCCTGCATGGGCAACGGCAGCACTGAGTCTCCCTTCAGCATTTCGGGCGAGCTGACCCAGGTGTTGAACCTTGGTATGATCTCCGAATACCTGAACGTCGAACTCACCTTCGATCCCAAGGCAAAACGTTTCGTCGGCAACGATGCCGCCAACGCATTGCTGGCAGGCACACCTCCGCGGGAAGAGTGGGCCTCCTGCTATAAACTGGCTTAGCCCGAGCCGGGCGGCAGCCGCCTGATTCATGGTACGATCGCAAGGATTGCGGTCGTACCACTTGTGCTTCGGGCGACGTTTTGCGCCCCTTCACTCCCCTTTCAAACGCCCACCGCGTTTGAAAGGGCAAGATCGTCCAGCACGCTGGGCACCCAGACACAGGTCCCAGGGGGCTCACTGGACGTTCTTCGACATTTTTGGTCTCAATTTGCCGTAGTAGACACATTGACCATGATGCCGCGTACCCAGACTGCCCTTTTGTTGCTCGCCGGAGCCGCCCTCGGCTCTACAGCCTTTGCTGCTTCCACGCCGCCGCTCAAGGTCGAGTTCAACCGCGACATCCGGCCCGTCCTCGCCGAGAACTGCTTCCACTGCCACGGCCCGGACCCTGGTACCCGCAAGGCCGGACTCCGCCTGGACACCGAGGCGGGCTTCTTCACTCCTTCTGAGCCTGGGGCCAGCCCCACCGTGCTGAAGAACGACCCAGAAAAGAGCCCTCTCTTCCAGAGGCTCATCACGCAGGATCCGGACGACATCATGCCGCCTCCGGATTCGCACAAGCAGCTCAAGTCCGGGGAGATTGCCCTGATCCGGCAATGGATCTCCGAGGGCGCTCCCTGGCAGCCCCATTGGGCCTTCATCCCGCCGACGCTCCCGGCTCAACCTGCCGTACAGCAGTCGGCATGGGTCAAAAATCCAGTCGACTCTTTCATCCTCGCCGCCCTCGAAAAGAAGGGCCTCACCCCGGCTGCTGAGGCGGATCGCGCCACCTTGGGCCGCCGGGCCGCCTTGGACATCACCGGCCTGCCTCCCGAGCCCGTCGAACTTGAGGCCTTCGTCAAAGACCCTGCCGCAGACGCGTACGAGCAGTACGTGGATCGACTCCTCCGCTCCGATCGCTACGGCGAGCACCGCGCCCGCTACTGGCTGGATGCCGCCCGCTACGCCGACACCCACGGCATGCATTTCGACAAGTACCGTGAGATGTGGCTCTACCGCGACTGGGTTGTGCAGGCCTTCAATCGGAACCTCCGCTTCGACCAGTTCACCGTGGAGCAGATCGCCGGCGACCTCCTGCCCAAGCCTTCGGAGGATCAACTCATCGCGACCGGCTTCCAGCGCTGCAACATCACCACGAATGAAGGCGGCACCATCGATGAGGAAAACCTCGCCAACTATGCCGCCGACCGCGTGCAGACCGTGGGCTGGGTGTACATGGGCCTCACGGCGAACTGCAGCCAGTGCCACGATCACAAGTTCGATCCCATAACACAGCACGACTACTACGCGCTCGCCGCCTTCTTTCGCAACACCACCCAGGGCCCAAAGGACGGCAACGTCAAAGACAGCGGCCCCATCCTCGTGGTACCCAGCATGGCCGACCGTGGCCGCTGGGATGCCCTCCCCCAGGAAATCGCGGCTGCCACGCAGAAGCGCGATGCCCGCAAAGTCGCCGCACGCCCCGAGTTCGACCAGTGGCTGGCCTCCGCCACTCCTGACTCGCTGGATGCCGACATCCCCACCGCCAATCTGGTCGCCCACGTGCCCCTCAATGAAGGGGTCGGCAGCGAAGTCACCGGCATCTGCGGCGCCACCACCAAGTTCCGCGCCACAGGTGAGGTCAGCTGGCGTCCCGATGGCAAAATTGGCCCCGCTCCGATCATGAAGCTCGGCGGCACCTTCGACCTTGGCACCGAGGGCGACTTTGAGAAAACGGATGCCTTCAGCTATGGCGGCTGGATCCGCGCGGACCGCGCCGGCGTGTACGGGGGTGTGATTGCCAAGATGGATGAAAAAGGCGCCTACCGCGGTTGGGATCTGTTTCAGAGTGACCGCTCCCTGGCCGTCCACATCGTCAGCCAGTGGCCTGGTGATGCCCTTAAAGTCTCCACCAAAAAAGCCGTGCTGAAACCCGGCCAGTGGCAGCACGTCTTCGTCACGTACAATGGCAAAGGC
>JBGGMQ010000895.1:0-14379 GCA_041287975.1 Verrucomicrobium sp.
CTTTCCTGAAACTCTACGAGATTCTGGACGACTACGACGACACCCAGAACGTCCACGCCAACTTTGAGATCGCTGACGAAGTCGCGGCGCAACTCTCGTGAGTGACCTCATTTTTTTGAAATAGCACAATGCCTGAAGATCTTATCCTTCATTCCGCACCGCTGGCAGACTCGCTCTTCCCGCTGGCTCCGGAGGACCAACGCGGCCCAGCCCCCAAGAAAAAGGTGGCCAAGAAAGCTGCTAAAAAGGCCTCCGCCAAAGCCGTTGCCGCCAGGAACGGTGCAGGCACGTTGTTTCCCAAAGAGCCCGACCCTCCTGCTCCAACCCCCGCCCCTGCAAAGGCGGCGGCCAAAAAGGCACCTGCTAAAAAAGCGGCTAAAAAAGCCTCTGCAAAGGCAGTCGCAGAGAAGCCTGCTGCCGCGGCACCCGCCCCCGCCCCAGCGCCTGCTCCCAAGCCGGCCCCAGTTGCTGCTCCCGCCCCTGTGGCAACAGCACCTGCATCGGTTCCCGCGCCAGCCTCAGAAATTCGCGAACCCGCAAAAGGCAGAGGTCCACGCGGACGTGCCCAAGGTCCAAGAGGTGCCAAGACTGCCGAGCCCGTCGTCGCAGAGGCTCCAGCCGCCACGGTTTCCGTGCCGACTCCTGCACTTACGCCTGCCCCAGCTCCCCAAGCCACAGCCACAGCCGCAGAGCCTGCTCCGGCCCCAGCACCCGCACCCGCGCCTGCACCTTACACGCCTCCCCCTTCCCCTCCACAGGGGTATGAAGGTCGCCAATACCCTCCGAACCAACAGCAGGGCGGTGGCAGCCAAGGCCCGCGTCACAATGGGCCCAAACATTTCCAACCCCGCCAGCATCGCCCCTACCCTGTGCCCCAGGGCCAGCAAGGCGGAGGTCAATCCGGTCAGGGGCAAATGGAAGGCGAAGCCCGCGAAAACAGACCGCAGGGCCCACAGCAACCTTACCAGCAGCCGCATGACCCTCGTGACCGCGATCGTGATGGTCAAGGCCAGGGTCGGGATCGCGAACAACAGCGCCATGGCAAGTGGAACAAGCGTGAGCGTTTCAAGGATCGCTTCCGCGGCAATCGCGGCCCGGACGGCCCGCAAGCGGAGGCTCCCCAGCCAGCGCCCCTCCCTGAGCGTCCTTTGGGCCCCCCAGAACCTACCGAAGGCATCCTGGAACTGACTCCAAAGGGCTACGGCTTCCTGCGTCAGAAGAGCCGCCTCTTTGCCCAGTTCGCCCAAGACCCCTGGGTCTCTCCTGAGTGGATCCGTAATCTGGGTCTGCGTGAAGGCATGCACTGCAAAGGCGTGCAGCGTGATGGTCATCGTGGCCCACAGGTGACGGAGATCCTGGAAGTGAATGGGTTGGATCCCGAGAAGATTCGTGACCTTCCCCTCTTTGAAGAGCTGAAGGCGATCAACCCGAACAAGCGTCTTCAGCTTGAGACGCGTCCTGATCGTCTGACAACCCGCGTCATCGACCTCATCACTCCCGTGGGTCGCGGTCAGCGTGGCCTCATCGTTGCCCCTCCTCGCGCAGGCAAAACCACCCTTCTCCAGCACATCGCTGAGGCTGTGGTGCAGAACCATCCGCAGATGCATCTCATGATCCTGCTGGTGGATGAGCGTCCAGAGGAAGTCACCGAGTTCCGCCGCGCCCTGCCCACCGCAGAGGTGCACGCCAGCTCGAATGACAGCGACATGAAGAACCACCTTCGCACGGCCACCTTTGCCATTGAGCGTGCCAAGCGCCTCGTGGAGGCTGGCCAGCATGTGTTCATGCTGCTGGACTCCATCACCCGCATGGGCCGCGCCTTCAACAACGCACAGAAGCATGGTGCCACCATGAGCGGTGGTGTGGGTGTGGGCGCACTGGAGATTCCCCGCCGGCTCTTCGCCGCAGCTCGCAACACGCGGGACGCTGGCTCTCTGACCATTCTGGCCACGACTCTGATCGAGACCAACAGCCGGATGGATGAGTTGATCTTCCAGGAGTTCAAAGGCACAGGCAACCTGGAACTTGTGCTCGATCGCAAGATCGCAGAACAGTACATCTACCCTGCGGTGAACATCTTCCGCTCCGGCACTCGCCGTGAGGAGCTGCTGCTGCCTGCCTTCCAGATGGAAAAGGTGCACCTCCTGCGTCGCGGCCTGGCAGGCCACAAGCCGATGGAAGCCATCCAGCGGGTCATTTCCCTGATGGAGCGTTATCCCAACAACGCCCAGATGCTGGTCGAACTGCCCGGCCGGACCTCCTAGTCCGTTTTACCGTTTTACCTCGTACTATCCCATTTCATGAAGGACGCCCGAAAGGCGTCCTTCTTTTTTTGCGTGCGGTTTCCACCCATTGTCAGGCTTTTTTGACCGCGAAGTTCGATTTCGCTGCAACGGTTCAACGCTCCTCTCCGTGAGGTGTCCCACCGTTACGCAGATTTCTGCCCTTTCATTTCTCCCAACTTTCTCCATGCCTGTCACCAAAAGACCGATCGAAGTCGAAGTGGACGTTCTCCCGCCAGATGGCAAAGGGCGTGGACCCATTGGCCAGGATGCGGAGAACGCTTCAGAGATCTCGCGGATCATTGCCCGCATCATGGATGACTTCATCCGGATCCCAGGCACGAACTTTCGCATTGGCCTGGATCCCATCATCGGCCTCGTCCCTGGCGTGGGCGACCTGCTGGCCTCCAGCGTGGGCCTCGTGCTCATTACTGAGGGATTGCGCAATGGCCTGCCCATGTCCGCACTGATCCGGATGGCGACCAACATTCTGCTGAATGATGCCATCGGCACCATTCCGGGCATCGGGGATCTCTTCTCTGCCTGGTTCAAGTCCAACAAGCGCAACCTGAAGCTGCTCAATCGCTGGAAGTCCGGTGACCGTGCCGCCGTAAAGCGAAGCAGCAACTTCTTCCTGGTGGGCTTCATCCTTGTATGGATCACTCTGCTGGGCTTCTGGATCTTCCTCTGGTACATGGTGGCCCGGGCGCTCTATCACATGGCATTTCCGGCTTGAAACACTGCCTGCAACAAGCGATTGCCATCAGGCCAAGATTGCGTGACTACAGGAAGTGTCCGTACGCACTTCCAGCCTCCCTATTGAAGCCATTCGCCATCCGCTGACGGCATGGTTCAACACGGCCGCCACGCGCAATGCCGTGATCAAGGCCCCCACCGGGTCCGGCAAATCCACTCAGGTGCCGCAGATGCTGCTGGATCATGGCGTGGCTGGAGACAAGCGCATCGTCGTGCTGCAACCGCGCCGCATTGCTGCCCGCATGCTGGCCAGCCGGGTCGCCTCGGAGCGCGGCGTCCGATTGGGCGAGGAGGTCGGCTATCAAGTACGCTTTGAAAACGTCAGCAACAGCCGCACGCGGATCCTCTTCGTGACGGAGGGCGTGATGTTGCGCCACCTGCTGGACGATCCCACGCTCAGCAAGATCGGCTGCCTTGTCATTGACGAATTCCACGAGCGGCATCTGGACGGCGACCTCTGCCTGGCCTGGGCGAAGGCGGTGCAGGCACGGCACCGCCCGGATCTGCACATTCTGGTGATGTCCGCCACCATCACACCCGAGCCGTTGCGTGTTTTCATGAACCCGTGCGAAATCTTCGACTCCGAAGGTCGCACCTTCCCTGTGAACATTTCCTATCAGGCACCACAGAAGGACAAGCGCGGGTTCGAGGAGGCCATCTGGGACCAGGCGGCGCGTGCGGCTGATGATCTGGTGACGAACAAGGGCGTGCAGGATGACATCCTCGTCTTTATGCCCGGCGGTCATGAAATCCGCAAGACGATCACCGCGCTGCAGGGACGCAGCTTCGCCCGAGGCTACCGGATCATGCCCTTGCACGGAGAGCTGCCACCCCAGCAGCAGGACGAGGTCTTGCAGCCTGGACAGGGCAAGAGGATCATCGTCAGCACAAACGTCGCAGAGACCTCTCTGACCATTGAAGGCGTGCGCGCCGTGATCGACAGCGGACAAGTGCGGCTCGCTTCCTATGACGCCAGGCGCGGCATCAACACGCTGACCGTCCAGAAAATCAGCCGGGCCAGTGCCGATCAGCGGTCCGGTCGTGCGGGCCGTCTGGGACCGGGGCTAGGCGTGCGACTCTGGTCAGAACGCGAGCACCTGCACCGTGCTGAAAATGAACTGCCGGAAATTCGCCGTCTGGATTTGAGCGAAGCCCTGCTGACGCTTCAAGTGGTCACGGAGGCCGCAGGCATGACGTTTGACTGGTATGAGGCACCAGCGGAAGACGCAGCCCGTCGCGCCTCCCACCTGCTGGCAGCTTTGGGGGCAATCGAGGGTCCTGAAGGCGGATTGACTTCCCTGGGTCGGAAGATGAGCGCGTTCCCGCTGCATCCCCGCTTCTCGCGCATGCTACTGACGGCGGCCGAGTACAACTGCCTGGAAGATGCGGCACTCTGCGCGGCGCTGGCTCAGGGCAGGGACATCCTGCTGAAGCCCACGGAGCAGACGAAACGCAAGCAGGAGGAGTTCTTCCAACGCGATGACCTCAGCGAATTCCAGGCACTGATGCGGGCCTTTGACAAGGCAGCCTCGTTAAAATTCGACCCTGTCGCTTGCGCCCCCTACAGCATTCATGCGCGAGCCGCCTTTGACGCCATGCGCACCTACGAACAGGTGGGAACCTTGTGCCGGCGTCAAGGGCTTGCCAACAAGGCCCAAGTGGAAAACCAGGAAGTGCCAGCCCCTCAGGCGGCGGATTTGGCAAAGGTGATTCTCTCGGCCTTCTCCGACCACCTCGGTGTGGAGACATCACAAGGCTCCCGGGTGTATGCACTGGCTGCGGGGTACAAGGGACATCTGGAAAAGGATGCCCACATCAAGCCGCCTGCACTGCTGGTCGCCGCGGAGATTGCGGAAATCCAGGGCAAGGCATTGCAAGTTAAACTGAACCTGGTCACACGGATTGAGGAAACTTGGCTCAAGGAACTGTTCCCCGGCGATATCAGCACCGGCAGCCATGCCGCGTATGATGCCACCAACAAGCGGGTCATGAATCTTGAACAAACGCGCTTCCGCGATCTGGTGCTGCACAGCAAAGAACGAGGCGAACCGAATGCCGGAGTGGCTGCCACGCTGCTGGCAGAGGAGATCGTTTCCAAAAGACTGGACCTGCCCACCTGGACGGACCGCACGGAACAATGGATCACCCGGCTGAATTGTCTGGCAGAGTGGATGCCCGAACTAGAGATGCCCACCATCGGTGATGATGACCGCAGGCTGCTCATCGAGCAGCTCTGCTACGGGGCTACCGCCTACCGGCAGATCAAAGAACGCACCCCGGACGCGGCCTTGAATTCGTGGCTCTCCGCCTCGCAGCGAGATCTGCTGGAGCAGTATGCTCCCGAGCGCGTGAAACTCGCCAACGGACGCATGGCGAGAGTCGAGTACCGGGACAAGGCTCCGCCACAAATGTCAGTGATCCTGCAGCACTTGTATGACACGAATGAAAACCCCCGTATTGCTGGAGGGAAGATAACCGTGCTTGTCGAGATCCTGGCCCCCAGCCAGCGTCCTGTGCAGACAACCGGAGATCTTGCCAGCTTTTGGAAGTCCAGCTACCAGGCGGTAAAAACGCAACTGCGGGGTCGCTACCCCCGGCATGAATGGCGGTAAGGACTGAGAACCTGATTACGGGTTGCAATCCGGTGCCATGTAGTGGTTCGTGTTCAGGCAAATAAATCTATGTTTCCAATCTTCTTCATCATTCTCGTGGCAACCTTGGGCCTCGCCCACTTTGCCTGGCGTCGCTATGAAGAAGCGTTGAAAGCAGGTGCCATTCACACCGTTCCTGGCGGTCAGACCGCAGGTGAAGCCGCGCGGGAGTTTCTGGATTTCTACGGCGCGGAAAAAGTGACCATCCTGGAGCACAATGCCCTGGTGACGGACTACTATGACCCCAAGCGGAAGTGCCTCTTCCTCAGCAAGCGCATCCGGGATGGCATTGATGCTGGCTCCTGGGCGGTCGCTCTGCACGAAGCCGCCCACGCACTCCAAGGCGGTGATTCTGAAAAAGCCTATGCGTGGCGGTTCGGCAACATCCGGCTGACGCGATATGCCCCCACCTTGGTGGCAGTGGTCTGCCTGATCCTGATGGTGATCAAGCGCATGCCTTTTAACAGAGTGTTGATCGTCTGCTCCGCACTGTGCGCCATGATCATGCTCGTAAACATGCTGAGCATTCCCGTGGAGTTCAATGCCTCCCAGCGCGTCATGTCATGGATCGAAAGGAAGCTCAAACGCCATCAGTCCTTGATTGATGCCTTTGCCGTTCTCCTTCCGCGCGTGGCCTGGCGGGATACAGGCGTCTTCATCAAATCGCCGGTGTACTTTTTCTACGGCATGCTGCCCATGGGCGGAAAACTGAGGCCAAATCAGAAAACCCCGCCGAAAAGGTAAGAGGAAGTTTGGGTTCAACAACAGACAAAGGCAAAACTTCAAAGATCAAAAACAAAACATCAAGGAAGCCTCAACTCCATCTTGTCAATCCTGTCTCAAAATCAGTCTCTGTGTTCTCTGTGGTAAACAAGCCACTCACTTAATAACGCCTCATTTCAGGATCGATGCGCTCGGCCCAAGCCTCGATACCGCCGGTGAGGTTGTAGACTTCCTCGTAGCCAAGGCTTCGTAGAGCAGCAGCTGCACGGGCGGACCGCATGCCATGGTGGCAGTACACGACCACTGGCTTGTCCTTGTCCACCAGACGTCGCGGGGCTTCTTCCAGGAAACAGGACAGTGGGATCAGTTCAGCCCACTCCAGCTTGCAGATGTGAAACTCGTCCTCTTCCCGTACATCAATGAGCCGGAAAGGCCGGGGGCCTTCCAGCTTCATGAGTTGCTCAAGTTCTTCAGGGCTGATGTCCGTATCCACTTGCATGGGCTGACGGTAGTTTTTCAGGTCATGAGCCTAGGGTTGCCAACAAAGCACAACCTCAATCTCGGACTTCCACGGGAGTCCCTACAGAAACATTGCGGAAGAAGTTCTGGGCCATGTGCTGCGGCATGCGCACACAACCATGCGAGGCAGGGTAGCCGGGGAGATACCCGGCATGCATGCCCACGCCACGCGTAAAACGCATGAAGTAGCGCATGTTCGCCCCATCGTAGGATGTACCGGCAGGCTGAGGGTCAACCAGGCGGTCAATGCTCTCCATCACGACGTTGCCCTGAGAGTCTACATAATCCCCATACTGGCTGGATTTATGGTCAGGGCTCTTTTGTGTGATGGTGAATCTTCCCGTGTGGGTCGGATGATTATCGTCGCCCGTGGAAAGCGCTGATTCACCCACGAGTTCGCCACCTTTATAGAAAAAGGCCCGTTGTTGACTGAGAGAAATGACGACTTTGGCAGGCCCAGGGACACCGTCGCCGCGCCACCAGGAGGTATTGTCCACCTGTTGATTGCGATAGCGGGGATCGTTGGCGTCGTAGCCCTCAAGGTACTGGGTCTGGCCACGCAGGGTCGTCGCAGGCCCGTAGTAGTACATGTTCGCGCAGCTGGAGAGTCCAAGCGAGAGAGCCAGGGCGGAAAGAGAGGCTAAAAGGTGGGAACTGAAGGGCTTACAGGAGTTTTGCATCGAGACTTTGGGGGAATGAAGGCGGATTATGAAACATTGACACCGGAAAGTCCACTTTCCGCAGCGTTATTCCCCAATCGGAGGCGCGTATTGGGATGAATGTGTTTGCCCTTGCCAGTGCTTGTGGGTTAAGGCATTTTTGACGTTCTCCCTTTCATCAGCCCTATTTCCCAGCAACGACTATGCCGACCTACGAATACGAATGCACCACCTGCGGTCATCCATTCGAGACTGTCCAGTCGATGAAGGATCCGCACCTGAAGGATTGTCCTCAAGAAGGCTGTCCCGGACCTGTGAAACGGAAGATCGGCCGTGGCGCGGGCATCATCTTCAAAGGCACGGGTTTCTACATCACGGACTACCGCAGCGACTCGTATAAAGCGGCCGCGAAGAAGGACAGTGCTGGCGGTGACAGCGGCGGCTCCAGCTCGTCCAGTAGCACGGGTAACAGCGGCACCAGTACAGCTGGCACCAGCAGTTCCAGCGGCGGTTCCTCCTCTTCGGGTGGGACTTCTTCGGGTCCTTCGCCCTCCCCTTCCCCCTCGCCCAAAGCCGCCTGAGCCAATCCGGCACAGTTCCCGCAGCTCGTCTCTCTTCGGCTTCCCCTTCTCCACGTCTGCCTGTGCTGCGCATCCTCAGCAACAGCCTCCTCCTCCTCTGGCTCAGCTTCATGCTGGCCGCGGTGATCCAGATGCATCGGCCTGCGGACATCGAGCGCCTCCAGGGATTGGATGCCCCCACTGCCAGAACAACGACGGCCCCTGTTCTGCTGGACCGGATGGAACAGGCCGTCTTTCGCCGCAACGCGGAACTCCAGATCACAGAAGCAGAGGCCAACCGATACTTGGCAAGCGTCTTGGAAGGCAGGCAAGCCTTCACCCAGTTCACGGGTGCCCACTTTGAGCGTCTGGCTTTGGATTTCGAGGCGAATGAGTGCCGCGTGCTGATGGCCTGGAATGGACCCACAGGCCGCCAAGCCACTGCGTCCCTGGACTTTACCATCGACCGCCGTGGGGAACAGTTTATCATTGAGCCGCGGAACGGTGCCTACGGCAGGCTGCCCCTACCACGTGGCATGATGTGCGCGCTCCTGCCTTCTCTGAAGAGCCTGACCAAGGGGCTCGATGTCGAGATTTATACGCTATTTCAAATGAACAAGATCCGCTTTGAAAAGGACAGATTGATCCTCGATCCGCGCTCAGAGGCGCTCAAGTAAGCCTCCTCCTGCGCTCCCCTTTGTCATGAGACTGGCCTCCATTCTGCCTGCTTTTATTGTCGTGCTTGCGGTCCAGGGACCGGCGCAAGATCCAGGTTCATTGCCTCCGACCATCCAACCGGGGCAGAGCATCATGTCCGCGCCCGCTGCTGGCGGGCCTGCTCCCAACAGCGTGATGTCCGTGAATACCACCGGGCAGGTGACCAGCTCCACCAGCTCGTCCAAGCAGTTCACGGTCTATGGGGCTGATCTGCAAACACGGGGTGCCTTCTGCCAGCTTTGCGAAGACATCGCCTCCGACTTAGGCCGCCTCCTGAGAGACGATGGCAAGTTTGCCCTGCCGATCGTGGTCGTCCTCAAGACACCACCCAACATCAACCCCACGGAGCCGGTAATCACCTACAACTTCAGCCAGCTTGCCTACGGCGGATTCCATCTCCAGATCAATGCGGAGCTGCGCAATGACTTCAATGCGGAAGACTTTTCCAGAGAACTGGTGCGAATGCTCCTGGCTGAGCGCATTCTGCGGAACCACAAAGAAGTTCAAACCACCCGCAGCCAGTTGCTCTCCGGATGGCTGCTGACGGGTGTCACCCAGGCCATGGAGTTCCGGGGTCGCAGCCGCCCCAGCGCCCTTTTCGCCGCGGTTTTCCGCAGCGGGCAGGTGTACAGCATTGATCGCATCATCGAAGCCAATCCCAAGGAACTGGACTCACTGGCCCGCGGGATCTATGAAGTCTCGTCATGCGCACTGGTTCTGGCACTCCTGGATCAGCAAGACGGGGCGGTTCGCTTCTCAAGGTTCCTGAGCGCCCTTGCGAATGGAAAAAAAGGAGACCGTGAGCTGCTTAAAGAGCACTTCCCTACCCTAGGAGCTTCGAAGAACAGCCTGGAGAAATGGTGGACCCTGCAAATGGCCGCCTTGGCCACCCCGTCGACATTTGAGTCGATGAGCTTTGTTCAAACTGAGGAAGCCCTGGCAGAGGCACTCACTTTCCGTATCCCCCAGGGAGGAAGCGAAGGCTCTGGCACCGCGGCTTCAAGAACTAGCAGCAAACCGGGCGCGCCTGAAGCCTCCGCGACCACAGAGCAGGAGAAAGAGCCTGAGAAGAAAAAAGGTTGGTTCCGCTTTGGACGCAAAGACAAGGATAAGGAAGAAGCGCCCAAAGAAGAAGCAAAGCCCGAAGTCAAGAAGGATGAGCCTAAGTCGGCAGCAACTCCAGCTGCAGTTCCGGCCCCGACGCCCGCACCGGCTGCCGAGGAACCCGAGAAGAAGCCCCCGTCTCGTGCGCCCACGGGATTCTTTAGTGGCGGCAGGAAGATTGCGGCCCCTATCAAGGCAAAACCTGAAGACATCGACGGTCAGGCACCCGCCAAGCCAGTCGAGGCAGCCAAGCCGGCAACCTCAGAGAAAAAAGCGCCTGCACCGAAACCCGCCGCCCCGGCAGCCAATGCAGCTGCGGCACCTGCCGTTGCCCCTGTCGCCGTCGAGGAGAAAAAGCCCCGCGGCTTCCGCGGTCTCTTTGGCAGAAAGAAAGAGGCGGAAGCAACCCCGGCACCCGTCCCGGCTCCTGCCCCTGCAGTCGAGACCAAAAAGCCGGCTCCAGCACCTGTCCGCAAACCGCAGACAAAAAAGCCAGTTGAGGCGTCCAAGGAGAATGACAAGAAGTCCACTAAGGAAGCTGACCAACCTCCCGCCAAAGATGGCAAGGCCCCCGAAAAGGCGGATGAAGCCAGGCCTGATGCTGAAAAAATGCAGCCGAAAGAGGAGAGCCCAGCTCCCGGCAGCAATGCTGAACAAGTGAAGGCTGAAGCAGACAAGCCAGATACGGCAGCAACCGGGTCAAAAAAGGAAGAACCTAAAAAGGACGACGCGGCTGCTGCCGACAAGATGGCTGCCGAAATGGGCCCTCCAGCCCCCAATGCTGTGCCTCCAGTGCCCGCCACTGCTCCTGAAAAACCCAAAGACCCAGAAGGGAAGGTGGAAATAACCATGCCGGCCGATGCGGAAATTCGCCGGCCGGGTGAAGCGCTGCCACCCGGGGTGCCCCAATCGCCGGTGCCAGGAAGTGAGTTTATCAATCCCCCTGCGTCGCCTGGGATGCCAGGACTGCCCGCCGCGAATGGCGGGCCTCAATCCCCTCTGCCTTTCCTACCCGAACCAACGCCGCCGCCTCCGACCCAGCCAGAGACCGAGACACCTCTGCCACTGATCGGCAAAGTGATGGATCCGGACCTGACTCCGTTGGAGGACTTCGCCAAACTGACCAAACGCAAGGACCGTATCGACATCCTGAAGCGCACGCTAAACCAGATCAACAGCGTGAAACTGCGCGCTCATCCGCTCTACCGTCCGCTTATCGGCGACTACGCCACCGTGGTGCAGAACATGATCCTGGGCCGGGAGAAGGGGTTGTCTGAAGAACTGGCAAGACTGCGGGCTACGCACAACGAGATCCGCATCAAGGCCCGGGCCGTGGAATCCTATGTGGACTGGTACGAGGCATCACAAACGCAGACCTACAGCCACGTTTTTGACGACTATTTGAAGCTCCGGGACGATCTCGACAAGGATGTCATCCCGCGGACGGATTCGCTCTCGCGCTACCTGGATGCCCTGGAGAAGGAGTTCGAGGAATAGCCTTCACCATCGGCGGGAGAAGTCCAAAGAGGAGCCTTCACATGAGGGCCTCCTGACTGGACAATCCTCCTCACTGCCCTCTTCCCCAAGCCTGATCCATGTTTGAGGCACTCACTCATCACCTGAAGCTGCCGGATCTCTGGCAGCATGCAGCGGTGAATCATCTTCGCGATCATCGCGACGTGATTGTGAGTGCCCCCACCGGTGCCGGGAAAACGTTTGTCTTCGAGCTGTTCGTGAAGGCCTCACCCCCCAAGGGCCAGGTCGTATACACGGTGCCCACCCGGGCACTGGCGAATGACAAGTTCGCGGAATGGACAGACGCAGGCTGGAAGGTGGGTCTGGCCACAGGTGACCGGGCCGTGAACGTGCACGCTCCAGTGCTGGTGGCCACCTTGGAAACGCAGATCGAGCGTATTCTCACCGGAAATGGCCCTGAGCTTCTGGTGATGGATGAGTTTCAGATGATTGGTGACCCGGCGCGGGGCAGTCACTATGAAGGAGCCATCGTCCTGGCTCCCCCCACCACCCAGCTGCTCCTGCTGAGTGGCAGCGTGGAGAATTCTGAAGACGTCGCTGCCTGGATGCGACGCCTGGGACGCGAGGTCGAAGTCGTATCGACCAAGGAACGCCCGGTGCCTCTGGATGAAATGCCAGTGGAAGTGCTGCCTCAAAAAGTGAAGGGGCTGGAAGGATACTGGCCAAAGTTCGCAGCGAGCGCACTGATGGCCGATCTTGGCCCCGTGCTTATTTTCGCGCCCAGACGTCGCGACGCAGAGAAAATCGCCAAGCAGCTGGCGGACCACCTCCCGCAGGGTGAACCGCTCTCTTTGACGCAAGAGCAAAAGTCCCTGGCTGGGCGCGACTTCACCTCGCTCCTGGAAAAGCGCATTGCCTACCATCACAGCGGTCTGAGTTATGCCGTGCGGGCTGGCTTGGTGGAACCCCTGGCCAAGGGAGGCCAGTTGCGAGTGATCGTTTCCACCATGGGGCTGGCGGCAGGCATCAACTTTTCCGTCCGCAGTGTCCACGTCTCCTCCACCATGTACCACGACGGGACGATGGAGCAGCAACTTGCGGCCGACGAGCTCTTGCAAATGTATGGCCGTGCAGGACGTAGGGGCCTGGATGAACGTGGCTATGTTTTGACATCGCGAACGAGCCCGACACTGTCTGATGCGCGGGCTGCCAGACTGCGGAGGAGCAGCAAGCTTTCGTGGCCCCTGTTCTTGCGGGTCATGCGACGCGCAGCGCTTGATGGCCGTGCGCCATTCCAGGCGGCCCAGGAGTTTGCCCAGCGATTGTTCGCCAAGGTGCCTCCCGAACTCGGTCTGGAAGAACCCAGTCAAAACCCCGGAGCCCCGACGCCAAGTCCAAGTGCAGGCGCTCTCTTTGGTCTGAAAGGCACACGCCACGAGCTGCGCAACAGTGCCGGCCAGTGGGAGGAGTTGAAGGTACGCAAAGAGGGCCAGGTCTCTCTGGCAGAAGGCTGGCGCTCCACTGAGACTTACCACGGGCCTGCATTGGGAGATGCACGGTTCGTGCAAAACCTTCCGGGAGGCCCCGGCAGAGTTTTCAAACTGACCCGCCGGGACGGCCAGCAGCTCTACGGTCGGGAGATTGCCGTAGGAAAGCCACCAGAGCCAGGAGGCGAAGGCATCGTTCCGACGATGAGCCTTAGGAAACTACTCAGCATTCCCCGCCATTTGAACCTGCTGACTCCGGAGCAGGTGGAGCAGAAGGCTGTGCCAAGGCTTGCACCCCATTTTCATGGAGCGAATCCGCTGGGAACCACGGTCAAAGATGAGATGCTCTGGGCGCAGTTTGACTACTCCCCCTTGCTGACCCCTGCCATTCAGGACTCACTTGGCCGCTGGGTGGTCCATGCAGAGGAACGCACCGTCGAGCGCACGCCCGAGACCGGCATTCAAGTTTCTACTGCCGAGTCCGCCCAGGCGGCCCGGCCCGGCACCCCTGTCCACGCCTGGCGTTCGCTGGGCCTCATCGACAGCAATGGCACCCCCACCCGGCGAGGGGTCATCTTCAGTTATTTCCAACACGGCGAGGGCCTGGCAGTGGCGGCTGCGCTGGAGGATGAGTCCTATCCGGTGGAGGAAATTGCCATGCACCTGGCAAACCTCCGGTCTGACTGTCACCTGGAGTTGACCGAACCCGGCGGTAGCGAAAGACTCGCCGCCTCGTGCCGGGAAACCTATGGGTTCGTCAACTACCCCGGCTATCTGGAAGCTGGCCTGCCGCTAGGGTATGGCGAGGGCACTGCGGAATTGCTGGGCCTGCTGGAAGGGAAGATCACCTCCCACCCCCTGCAAAAGGAATCCGTGGCAGAAGGCGACCTTGCCCGTGCCCATGTCGAGTGGCTCAGCCTCTTGCGCCATGTGGTGCATGCGCCAGATGACGACTGGAACCGATGGCGGGAGCTGAAGGCCATCTGTGCAGAATTGCTCGCCCAACTGGGTGCAGCGGGACAGACGGGAATGAACCTGAACTTCCCGCCATTGACACCCAAGCAGAAGCACGACCGCCCGAAGCACTTCTTCATGCGGTATTGAACCTACCGGGACAGCGCTTGGGTGAGGATGTTGTCAAACTCCATCTTCCAGCGGGGAGGACTGCATTCTGAGAGCAACCACGAACGCCCCGCGGCGCCCATGTCCTGCCTCTCCTGAGCGCTCATGGACTCAATGATCATCACATCTCCTGCCAGCGCAGGGGCATCGCCGGGCTCATGGAGGAATCCGGTGAGGCCGGGAATCACGGTTTCAGACAATCCACCCGATCGGGCCGCGAGCATCGGCTTTCCGTAGTCGTAGGCCTCGTAGGTGACCAGACCAAGGGGCTCCCACCAGACGGAGGGAGCCAGCATGGCCCGGCAGTTTCGGATGGCCTCATG
>JBGGMQ010000896.1:0-5002 GCA_041287975.1 Verrucomicrobium sp.
TTATTGTTCGGGGTGCAGAGTCGCCATAGATGCGCAGCTAGTGCCTCCTCACGTCGGCAGCTACATTTAGCAACGAATGTGCTTCTGCAGAAGGACACCCGCATACCTTGCACTGCGAAAATCCCCTGACCGCTGTCGCAACCGGCGAAGCCACCAGGCCGATGAAGGCAGCATCAACCCTCGCGACATCCCAAGTCCGGACAAGCCCCAAGCGCCCCAGTATTCGTAGCAGCCGACGTGAGGAGGCTCTAGCTACGCTTCTACCGCGTCGCCACGCCCAAGAACTTGGTAGTCTCATGAACCCACTCCCAAACCACCTCTCACACTTTCTTTTTCCACAATGGGCCCTACATTCTCCGTTCTCTCAATTACCCCATGAATACGCTCTAAGTGGTGTCATCAGAGCGGCACCCTCGCACCAACGGCCACACGGCAGGCAACCTCGAAACTCGATTTCAACTGCCTGATGATGCATCACCCAAGCACCCCCTCTTCATGCAAACTGCACATGAAAGAACGAACAGCCCGATGCAGGTTGCAAAGTTCCGGCAGCTTCGTCGCAGTGACTCAATTTACACAATCGTTGTAGATGAACACGTTACACCCAACTCAACCCCCTTGGCACACCCCCTGCGAGTAGGGAACTCGCTATGAAAACCACACCTTCAATCATTCAGTTCCCCTCCCCTGCGCCAGTGATGAAGCCCCCCTTCAAGAAAGCCGCGATCCTGATCGGTACCCTCGCCATTGCCGGGAGCATGGTCTCCTGCAACACCGTTGCAGGCTTGGGGCGCGACACCCAGAAAGTCGGCAACAAAATCGAAGAGAAAGCCCACGAAGTAGCCCGCTAAAGTCTGGCCCAGGACCTGCGGACCGGCCCAGCCGGGATCCATCTGGCGGTGGTAATTCCTAAACCCCCTGCCGCCGCCAGTCCGGTCTAAAATTCACCTCTGGCACAGGCTTCCTGATCCTCCCTCCGCCTCCTCATGAGCATTGACACATCATCACCGATCGAGAAACCGCACTCTGGGGTCACAGGAACCCTGCGGCGGCTGCTCGCAGCGGTGGTGACGTATGCTGAGGCGCGATTTGAACTTGCCTGCGTCGAGGGCAAAGGTGCACTGGGCCTCGTGATCAAGCTCGCTCTCGCCGCGTTCGCTGGGCTGCTCTTCACGGTTATTGCCTATGTGCTGTTCATGTTCGCCTTTGTCGACTGGGTGGCCACGCATTGGTGGAGCGGGCACTACGCACCGGCGGCTTCCATTATCGCGGTCGGCCACCTCATTGCTGCGGCAGGCCTCGCCTTGTGGGCGGCCCGGGCTGCCTCGCAATCCAAGGATTCCCTTTTCCACGCCACACGTCGAGAATTCAACCAGGACAAACAATGGCTCACGAGTCCCCACTCCAACTCCAGAAACTAAGGCGTCAACTTGAGGCCAGCCGCTGGGATGTGCGCTGCGCCGTGGATGACCTGGAACACAAGCTGAACCTGCCCTCCCGTGCGAAGGAGGCCATCATCAGCCATCCCCTCAAGTACGCGCTCATCGCGCTGGCGGGAGGAGCCGTGGCGACCCGCGTGCTTCCCCTCGTGTTTAAATTGGGACGCCCCACCCGCAGCGCCAAATTCATGCGCACGGCCCTTCAGGCAATCGTGCCTCTGGCAGCCCCCTACGTGCTGCAAAAAATCGCGGAACGCACTCAGCATCCATCCATGGCTGGAGCGGGTCTTGTTCCTGAACGTTCAGGCATGCCCATGGACAGAGCGAGTTATATGGCTCCCGAAGCCTTCCCCCAACTCGGGAGTTGAACGTTGCAGGTCTCGCCTATTTCTGGCAGACTGAAGGTCCTTCCTCCCAAAACGTGAACCCTTCGGAATCCAAACCGGTGAAACGGCGATGGCCACGCCGTCTTATTGTTACCCTGCTCATTTTGATCGTGATGATCGTGGGCACTGCGTTTGCAGCCCGGCAGTGGATTGGTGACATCCTGGCCAAAGAGGCCAACTCCAGGCTTGAGGATGCAGGCGTGTACCTCACATGGGAGGACGCCAACTGGATTCCTGGCCCCGGAGTGACACTCTCCGGAGTCATCTTGTACAGGGATGCAGACAAAAAGGATCCTGCGGTCAAGGTTTCGCATCTGAGCCTGCTAAAAGACAGCCCGGGCTGGAAAGACTGGTCGGCAGGGCGGTTTGTCACCCGGGGTGCCCAGTTGGAGCTTTTTGAGGGAGGTACCCACATGGGGGTTCAGAATTTCGGCGTAGATCTTCACGTCGAGCAGGGTCGGGTCGAGGTGGTCAAGGCTGAGGGTCTCATGGAGGGTTGGTCCGCTCTGATCACGGGTGAATACTCCTGGACACCTCGCTCCCTATTGAGTGACGAGGAGCAGGCTCAGAAACCTGTAAGGGAGAAGGGTCAGGGCCTGAAGTCCGCTCTTCGCTTTCGCTGGCTGGCCCCTACCCAACGCTATATCAAGGTGACCTCTCAGGGACAACCTCCCATCGCCCACCTGGACTTCCGCAAAGCCCAGCCTGAAGACCGGGTGAAGATGAATCTGGAGCTCAAAGGTGGGGACTTCACCTGGCGCAACCTTCACCTCACGGAGGTGGCTGCGAAAATCGACACCGCTGCCGAAGGTGATCCCTGGTCTCGCATTGAAATTCCCTATCTCAAGCTGGGCAGTGGCGGCGGAGCGGCGGAAATGGCCGCCCACATCGAGCCAGGCAAGGAGCACATGGTCGTCCAGAAGCTGGATTCCACGCTGGACCTGCCTGCCGTCATCCGTCAGTTGTTTCCCAATTCCACCCACCTCAACCGCTTGAAGTCGGAGGGAGTGTGGAAACTCAACGGCACCGGGGTGCTCCCCTTTGGCGAACCCGCTGCCATGAATTGGGAGGGTACTCTGGCACTGGATGGCTCCCTGGACTGGCAGATGGAATCTGGTTCTGTGCACATTTCAGACTTGCGTTCCCACCTGGTCCTCAAGGATCAAAAGGCGAATCTCACCGACCTAAGAGCGGGGCTGTGGGGCGGCAGCATCGTAAGCGATCAGCTGGACCTCGACTACTCCAAGCCGGGCACGACCTTCAAAACCACAGCCCGCCTCTCAGGGGCCAGCCTGCAGCAAGTCATGCGCAGCTTTGGCAGTGATGACTCGCGTCCCGGCGTGCTGACGGGCACCTGGAGCGGCGGTGGTGGCTTTTCCCCGGCTGACCTGAAGGGCTCAGGTGGCTTCACTATCTCACAAGCGCGATTTTATCAAGTACCACTACTGGGCGCACTGCACATCCTCATCAATCCCCTGCAGCCGGAATTTGGCAAAGACGTCGCTTCCAAGCTCGACGCCCGCTATCGCATCTCGGACGGTTTGCTTACCTTTGATTCCCTCGATCTGGAGAGCCAGGCGACGCATGTGAATGCCAATGGCCGGATCAATCTGGTGAACAAACAAGCCCACTTCGAAGCCAAGGCACGCCTGCGAGGGCTCGTCCTCAGACTGGCCACGGGAGCCTTCAGTGAACTGCTGGCCTTTGAAGGCGACGGCGTGATGCCCGATTTGAAGTGGCAGCTCAAGTTTGCCCCGGGCACCCAAGTCGTTCGCGGCACCCTTGATGCCGCCACCGGAATTCTCAAAGGAGGAGCCAAACTGGGCGTGGGCGCTGCCGAAGGAGTGCTGGAGGGAACTGGCAAAGCCGCCAAGGAACTCTTCAAACTCCCTGGTCGACTGATTCCCGGTAGAAAAGATTGAATCTCCGCACTACCAAGGTGTAGCAGTAACTGGTCATGAGATTCCTCCCATTTCAACTGGCCTCGCGCCACCGCAGCCTCCTGGGTCAACCATGACAGGACGGGACCGCAAGCAGTGGCTCCGTCGCAAAGTGATTTTGTGGAATACCGTGGCCCCATTGCTGGCCGTGGCACTGCTCACGCTTGGACACGGCTGGTTTGCCTTGGGGCTCATCATGTCAGCTCATGTGGTCCTTCTTTATCCCACCCTTCGACCCGAGTGTGGGTGGCTCGGTGAGGTGGTGTGCGATCTCAAGGCCGCCCGCCAAGGAGAAAAAAACCGCCCCTATGATCCATCTGCCAAGGAAATCTGGCTCACCATTGATGACGGGCCAGACCCTAGTGACACCCCTAAACTGCTCGATCTGCTGGACGAGTTTGGGGCTCGGGCCACTTTCTTTTTCATCGGGGCGAAAGCCACGGCCCACCCTGACCTGGTGTCCGAGGTTCGTCGTAGGGGACATACTGTCGGGAATCACACGCAGACTCACCCCCAGTACTGGTTCTGGGCTCATGGTCCCGCTTCGGTGAAACGTGAAATCAAGGACTGCCAGGAGATTTTAACCGAGCTGTGCGATGGCGAGTCGCCAGAGTGGTTTCGAGCTCCGGCAGGGTTTAAAAATCCCTGGGTACAGGCTGAGGTGGAGGCTCAGGGCCTGCGTCTCGCCTGCTGGAGCGCCCGGGGACGCGACGGCGTGATCAAGGATCAAAAGGAAATCCTTGCCCGCCTGAAAGCTGGGGTGGTGCCAGGTGCCATCCTGCTCATGCACGAAGGGCGCGATGACGGGCAGGGCGGACGCCTGGCCCCGCAAGTGCTGAAGCAGCTCCTGGAGTGGCTCAAGGCAAAAGGCTACCGGTGCGTCCTGCCATAAATAGGTGGATGGATGGGATGCCGGAAGCCCGCGAATGCCGGGCAGTACAGGCCGGATGAAAATTAACAGGCGCGTGCACCCAGAGGTGGGAGGCCTTTTCGACACGAGTTTACGGGACTGCCTCATTCCCAAATCATTTGCGCCGTCCCGCACACCACGTTAGTTTCCCTCAACCATGTGGGAATTTATCCGGGATCACTGGAGAGACGGGGTTGAGATTCTCATCCTCGCTGTCCTGCTATACCATGGCTACAGGTTCCTGAAAGCCACTCGCGGAGCGAGAATTCTCACGGGCCTCCTGGTGCTCCTGCTGGGGCTGACTCTCGTTTCCCAGTTGCTGGAACT
>JBGGMQ010000897.1:0-3529 GCA_041287975.1 Verrucomicrobium sp.
CCGACTCATGGGTGGCGGCATCTGGGAATACCGCACCGAGACACGCCAACTGGAAGTCATCGCCAAAGGCTTGATCAACCCCTGGGGCTACGAATTCGACCGCTGGGGCCAAAGCTTCGCCACCGATGGCGCTGGCAGTGAAGGCATCAACTACATCTTTCCAGGGGCGGTGTTTGCCACCAGCCCGGGAGCCAAGCGAATTGTCAAAGGGCTGAATCCCGGTCAGCCAAAGCAGTGCGGGCTGGAGATCATTGAGGATCCCCATTTCCCGGATGACTGGCAAGGCACGATGGTGACGGCGGACTTCCGTGGCAATCGCGTGAACCGCTTCCACCTGACAGAGAGCGGCAGTGGCTACATCAGCAAGCAGTTGCCGGATGTGCTGGCCAGCACCCACCGTGGATTCCGCCCGATCGATGTGCGCACCGGTCCTGACGGGGCGTTGTACATTGCCGACTGGTTCAACCCCATCATCCAGCATGGTGAAGTGGATTTCCGCGATCCGCGTCGCGACCGTGTGAATGGACGCATCTGGAAGCTGACCGCCAAAGGACGCCCTGCCACGAAGAGCCCCGAGTTCGCGAAGGAAGAGATTCCCACTTTGCTGGAGCATTTGAAAAGTCCCCGCCGCTGGAACCGCCTTTTCGCCAAGCGCGAACTTCGCACCAAGGAGCCTCAGCTGGCGCTGGCTTCGATTGATGAATGGGCTCTGGCACTCAAGAAGGATGAGCCGGGTTATTGGAACAACCTCCTGGAAGCCGCCTGGGCTCGTGAGTCCCTGAATGCCTGCTCACCCGCGCTGGTGCGGCAACTGCTGGCGGCACCGGATCATCGCATTCGCGCTGGTGCCCTGAACATCCTCCGTCACCGCCTCGCCGAGTTCCCGGATGCGGGCAAGCTGCTCGCCACGGCGATCGCTGACGAAAACGCGCAGGTGCGTCTTTGGGCCGTGGCCATTGCCCGGCAGATGTTCAAGCCGGAAGCCGTGGAAGTGGCCCTGCGGGCGCTCGACAAACCCATGGATGACAACCTGGATTTTCTCCTCGAACTGACAGCGCGTGAGCAGGCGGACATCTGGCTGCCTGTGTTTGTCAAAGGAGGCATCAAGCTTGACGCCAATCCGAAGCATCTGGTGTACGCACTGAAAGCCACCGGCAAGGCCGAGGCGTTGCCCCCCCTCATTGCCGCGCTGAACTCTGGCAAACTGGCCGATGACGATGCCGCGGCCGTGCTGGGCATGGTAGGTGATGTCGCCACTCCTGAAGAGCTGAGCCAGCTGTTTGCGCTGTTCAACAAGGAAACCAGCATTCCCCGCCGGGTGGTCATTCTTGATGCCCTTGTCAAAGCGGGCCAACGCAAGGCGGTGCCCGACTCCGCCACGGGTGTGACGGAACTTCTCAACGGCCTCCTCAATGCGCCCGAAGGCGCCCCTGAACTGGTGGCCCGTGCGGCAACCTTGAGCGGCCTGTGGAAACAGGAACCACTGCGCCCCCGTCTGGAACAGCTTGCCAGCGGTGATGCCACTCCCGGGGCGGTGCGCGAAAGCGCAGTGAAAGGTCTCGTCTACCTCGGTGGGGATGCCACGCGTAAGTTCCTTGAATCTCTGGCCGGGGGCGACACGCCTATTGGCACCCGCGTTCCTGCGCTGTCGGGATTGTCTGAATTGTCCCCTCCCCTGGCTGCGAAGCATGCGGTGGCCTTCTTGAGCGGTGCCAAAACAGCTGACGAAGCTCGCCCGGTGTTTGAGGCGTTCTTGAAGAACAAGCAGCTTCCTGTGCTGCTGGCAAAAGAGTTGGCGGACAAGACTGTCCCTGACTTCGTCGCGGTCGAGGGCATCCGTCTGGCCAGCAGCCGCGGTCTCCAGTCCTTGATTGAGGAATCCCTGCGCAAGGCGGGCAAGGTCAAGCAGATGGACAAGCCCCTCACGGCTGATGAAATGCAGGCGCTCGTGGCCAAGGTAAAGAGCCAGGGCAACGCGGCACGAGGTGAGAACGTGTACCGCCGCCAGCAACTGCTCTGCATGAGCTGCCACGCCATCGGTGAGAGCGGCGGCCTGATCGGGCCGAACATGGTGAGCCTGGGATCCAGCGCGCCGGTGGACTACATCATTGAATCGCTCCTCGAACCTTCCAAGAAAGTGAAGGAAGGCTACCACATGACGATGATCACGACCAAAGCGGGACAGATCATCTCCGGTGCGATTGCCCAGGACGGTGAGGAAGTCGTGGTGCGTGATGCTGCCAACCAGCTTCACAAGGTGGCCAAGGGAGACATCGCCCAGAAGATCATCAGTCCGGTCTCGATGATGCCTCCTGGACTCACCGCCAGCCTGCGGGAAGATGAGTTCGTGGACCTTGTCCGCTTCCTCTCCGAACTGGGTCGCGAAGGCGACTACAAGACCCAGCCCAACCGTTATGTGCGCACCTGGAGAACGATGGGACCCATTGAACAGGCGGACAATGATCACGTACGTCACGTCGGCCTCGAAGCACTGAGCGACCGCAAGTATGCGTACCCCTGGACGATGACCTTCAGCAAGGTGAACGGTGACCTGCCACTGGAGGAACTGCCTGTGGCCGCGAAGATGTATCCGGTGTTCCCACGAATTGGCCAGTTTGACCTGCAACTGGACTCCGACAGCCCAGTCACGCTCGGTTTCAACGTCACTGCCGGACTGGTCGTGGTGGTGGATGACAAGAAGTACGAGGAAGTAACCGCGCAGATGAAGCTGGATCTCAAGGCGGGCAAACACGTGGTCACTGTCCTGGTGCCCCGTGCCTCCGGTGAGGTGAAGGCGCTGCGAGTGGAGCTGCTGGATGGGCCCGCCAAGGTGGTGACGACGTTCTGAGCCGACGCTTTCGAATTCCATGAACCTCGCCCACCTGCCCGCTGGTCTTGTCGTCCGTGAATTCCAACCGGAGGACCGTGACGCCTGTGTGGCGATCTATGCGTCCAACGAGGAATTCCTGCCGCCGGGGATGAGCGAGTCCTTTGGTCACTGGCTCGACTTGGGGACCTCCTACCTGCTGGTCATCGAGCAGGCGGGTGAGGTGGTCGCCTGTGGCGGATTGGAAATCGACGGCGACAAGAATGCCAATGGCGCGCACTACGGCCTGGTGCGCAAGGACCGGCATCGGTTGGGATTGGGCACGCTGCTCACCCTGACACGACTGGCCCTGGTGCCGTCTGATCATGATCCTGCCTTTGTGGGACTGGAGACCAGCATACGGACCGAACCCTTCTATCAGAGGTTTGGATTCGAGCGGTTGAACAAACCTGTCAGCCGGTACGCCGGGGCCTCATATTTCGTCGACATGGGACTGTGGCTGCCAGCGAAGCAGAAGGAAGAGTTGATCAAAACGGTTCAGGCGCTGCCAGTGGAGTTCCAGTTAGACTTTTATGAAGGGGCTGGAGTGGGTGAGGTGGGCGTTGGGGACGAGTGACGAGGAGGGCCGCGGGCGGCCACGGCGAAGCATTGCCATGCACGACAAGACTTGGTTGCGCGAGCTGGGGTTAGATGAAATTTACA
>JBGGMQ010000898.1:0-7606 GCA_041287975.1 Verrucomicrobium sp.
TACCCGCAGGTCGTTCTGATTGGGAGGCCTGTTCGGACGGTGACTTCACGTCTTCATATTAACATCAAAACTCAAATTGCCAAGGCAAACGGAACTCGGGCGAGACGCCATCTCATTCGGGCAAAGATGATAGAGTAGCCGGCGCATCGCATTCGGCAGCTGCTTCTATAGCCCATGCTTTGGTGGCAACCGCTCTGGCGACAGAAAACGGCACGTCCTTAACGACTCCTTCTCCTGCAAGCATTCCTGCTAGGCGGCGCCCGCCTTGGAGAGAGCGGTCCGGCACCGCTAGGACCCCGGGTGGCTCTTCCATGGGGAGATCTGTTCCACTCATTCCCAAGAAGGTGCTTTTGGAAACGACTTGTTCAACCAGGATAAATCGTGGTCGCTCCCTCACTTGCCAGCGCCCACACAATACAACGTCTGGTTTGATCGGAGGAACAGGCACCCATCGCTGACGGCGGGGGTGGCGTTGAAGTCGGTGTCGTCGCCGGGGATGAGGTTGGTGGCCAGGACTTCAAACTTGGGTGTGGCGGCAAGCACGAAGGTTCCCTGGCGACGGCTGACGGCGTAGATCTTGTCGCCCACGATGACGGGGGAGGCATAGAAGGGTTTGCCGCGACCGCGACCGGTGGATCCGCCGCCTACGCGTTCGCGGTAGATTTCGGTGCCCGTCTTGGCATCGGCACACCAGGCAAAGCCCTGGTCGTTCACCACGTACAAACGGCCATCGTGCAGCACCGGGGTGGGGACGTAGCTGGAGGTGTTGTCGCGCCAGGCGATGGCGGAGGAGGGGACCTCACCGCTGACGCCCGCTTTGACCGCGATGCGGCCGGTGCCGGGGAATCCGCCGAAGACGTAGACCATGTCATTCTCCACGAGGGGATCGGGGGAGATGTTGCCATCCAGCCCGGTGAGTGCATACCAGCGTAGTTTGCCGGAACCCGGGTTCATGCCCCAGAGTTCACCAGGAGCGGCGAACACCAGGTCTTCGCGACCGTCTTTCTGTTTGAGCAGTTGGGGGGAGCTGAAGGCGAGGTCCAGCAGCGTGGAACCTTGACGCCACACGCGCTGGCCGGTCGTCTTGTCGAAAGCCATGAGCGACTGGTCTTCATCCGAGGCATTGATGATCACAAGATTCTGCCAAAGCATGGGCGAACCTCCGGAGCCCCAGCGCCGTTGATTGGAGTTCTTGCCGGTAGGGGCTTTCCAGAGCTCCTTGCCATTCAGATCGAGGGCGACGAGACCACCTTTGCCAAAGTGCACATACAGAGCTTTGCCATCGGTGACGGGGGTGCTGCTGGTGTAGCCGTGCTCGCGGATCATGCCCTGCCAGGGATCCTCGGCATTGGGGGTGGGGTAGTCTTTCTGCCAGAGTTTACTACCCGTCAGGCGGTCCACGGCAGTGATGTGGCGGACCAGTCCGCTGACATCGCCGCTCTCCTCCTGACCGGAGAAGCTGGTCACGAAAACCTTGTCACCCCACACCACGGGACTGGAGGCCCCGGCACCCGGAAGGTCGAGCTTCCAACGAAGATTCTGTGAATTGCTCCATTGCGCTGGCACTTGCGTCTCCTGGCTGGTCGCATCCCGATTCGGCCCCCGGAACTGCGGCCAGTTGGCCGGGGCTGGAAGGAGGCTGAGACACCAGACCAAGGCAAGAGAGGGCAGGGCAGAGGCTTTCATGGCAGTGGCGGATGAAACCGGAAGCGAGGGCCCTGGTTGCAGCATTCCTCAGAAGGCTTGCATCCGTTGGAGAAAACTGCTGTAACCAGCCGGATACACTGCGTACTACTCCCCATGATTTTCCAAGCCAAGCCCTCTCTCCGGATTGCGATTCTCGGCAGCGCACTCACTGTGCTGACAGGTTATGCGGATCTCAGAGCAGGGGATCTACGTGTGGGTGCGAGCCAGATCAAGATCACACCGCCGGATGGCATCCCCCTGGCAGGTTATTACAGCGAACGCGGATCGGAAGGGGTGCTGGATGACCTCTTTGCCCGTGCCCTGGTCTTTGAGAAGGATGGAAATCAAGCGGTCATGGTGACACTGGATTTGATCACGACGACCAAGCCACTGGTCGACGAGACTCGGAAAGCGATTGAGAAACAAAGCGGCATTCCGGGAGCGCAGGTTCTCATCACGGCCTCGCACACGCATACTGCGCCGGTGATCACGGGTCGCGGTCCGCGGGACAATGTCTTCGGCGGATCCAAGGACATTACCCGCCAGTACAATGCGAGTCTGCCTACCTTGATCGCAGAATGTGTGGAGCAGGCAAAGGTGAGGCTCACCCCAGCCAGTCTGGCGGTGGGGGTGAGTGTGGAGAAGGGGCTCGCTTTCAACCGCCGCTTTTTCATGAAGGACGGCAGCGTGTCGTGGAATCCGCGAAAGCTGGATCCCAACATCGTGGAGCCTGCCGGACCGGTGGATCCGGAAGTGGCCGTGCTGGCGGTGAACGACCCCAAAGGCAAGGCCCTGGCCACGCTGGTGAACTTTGCGCTGCATCCTGACACCGTGGGCGGTACCCGGATCTCTGCGGACTATCCCGGGGTAATGACTGGCCTCGTAGGGGCCTGGCGCGGAGGGGACAGCGTGACGCTCTTTGCCAACGGGGCGTGCGGGAACATCAACCATCGCGATGTCCTCTGGGACTCGCCGCAGAAAGGTCTGGGGGAGGCCACCCGTATCGGCACCATCCTCGCCGCGAGTGCTTTCAAGGCGGCTCGTCAGCTCAAACCCACTACGGGCTCGCAACTGCGGGTGCTGAGTGAAGTGGTGAAACTGCCTCTGCCGACCGTGACACCGGAGCAGTTGAAGAAAGCTACGGACACCATCCAGCAGGTGATCAGCGCGGAGAAAAAGCCTCCGTTCATGGAACAAGTGGATGCCTTCAAGATCGCCGATGTCGAAGGACGCAAAGGTGAACCTTGGGAGGTGGAGGTGCAGGTCATTGCTGTGGGTGACGATGTCGCCATCGTCAGCCTCCCTGGAGAAATCTTCGTGGAACTGGGGCTGGATCTGAAGAAGCAGTCGCCCTTCAAACACACCCTCATCGCCGACCTGGCCAATGGCTCCATCGGGTATGTGCCCACCAAGCGGGCCTACGGTCAGGGCAACTATGAAGTGGTGAGCGCACGCTGTGCCTCGGGCTCGGGCGAGATGCTCGTGGATGCCGCCGTGCGCTTGCTGCAGAAGCTCAAGGCTCAGAAGTAAGAAGGTGGTTGCCAGCCAAGGCCCGGGTGGCGGAGGATTTGACGGTCCCTCATTTCCGGCGCACTGCTTTCCTGCTGCATGCTTGAACGATCCGCGCTCCAACCCGATCTGGCCCGTGCCACACGGGCGGCTTCGGCGTTTTCCGCAGCGCTGCTGATCTGCGCCTGGCTGGGCGCACCACTGGCCTCCCAGTACGCGGCCACCGCCGCCCTGGCGGTGAGCATGCCGCAGCTCCGAGGAGCTTACCCGCAGCGCGTGCTGGTGATGGCGGTCATGATCACGGTCATCTCCTGTTCGGCATTGATGGGCGGGCTGGTGGCCGGACACATCTTCGCGGCCGTGGCGGGCATGGGTGTGCTGGCGCTGCTCAGCGGCCTCTGGCGGCACTTGAGCCCGGACTACGGTCCGCCGGTGGCCATTGATTCCGCACTGCTCTATCTTCTGGCCCTGGAAGGCCCTGCTCATGGGGCCACACCTCCGGAGATGGCCTTGTGGGTGGCACTGGGTGGATCGGGTGCCGCGCTGCTGCAACTGGGGCTGTGGGGTTTCCGGCCGCAGCACCCCCTGCGCCACGCAGTGGCGGAGGCCTGGGTGGCCACATCTGACCTCTACCTGAGTCTGCTGCCGGCTTCACCCACGGAGCCGCCGTCGAAGGAAGCTTGGGTGATGAAACAACGCCTGCTGCGGGAGTCGCTGGACCGGGCCACGGCGGCCCTGAATGCGGCGCGCACCCGGAGCCAGCCCCAGCTCATCCAGCACCTGGAGCGGATGCTGCGTGAAGCGGCTCACCTGGCCATGCAGATGTCTGCCGTGCACACGGCGCGAGAGGCCCGCAACGATGCGGGCCTCCAGGAGCCCCCGTCCCTCACCGCTGCGCGTGAGGCGGTGCTCCGCGAACTGGCTAACCTCGCCCGCTCCGTGGCCATCACGCTCATCACCCACCGTCCCCGCAATCTGGAGCTGACCCGGGCGCGCATCCAGACCGCGCAAAATCTGATGGCGGTGCTGCTGCAGGAACTCCGCGAAACAGGCGACGTGAGCGGAGGGCCGGGTGTTGCTTCCTCCAACCTCAGTGGCATGGTGAAGGCCATGCAGGATCAACTGGGCTCTGTGGTGGAGGCACTGGCGCCCACCGTGGAACATTCGGAAACCCCCTCTCCCCTGCCCCTGCATCTGCCGGATCTCAGCCGGGCCTCCATGCCAGCCATCGCGGCCTGGTTGAACAGTGTCCCCTTCCCTGATCCCGTGCTGGTGCGCTATGCCTTGCGGGTGGGGCTGCTGACCATGGTCGCGGTGGGCGTGTACCTGCATCTGCACCTGCCCCGCGGCTACTGGATGGCCTTTGCCATCATCGTGGTGCTCCAGCCGGACTATGGTGCGACCCGGTTGCGGGCGCTGCAACGCGTGACGGGAACGGTGGGTGGGGCTTTGCTGGCCAGCGGGCTGCTCTATGTTCCCCTCCCCTACTGGCTGCTGGGCATGCTGACGGCGGCCATGGCTTTCACCTTTGCTTATTTCCTGAAGCGAAACTACGGCCTGGCGGTCTTCTTTGTCACCATCATGATTGTGCTGATCACGGAGCTGCATATGCCGGTGCATCTGGACTTCACCACTGGCAGGCTGCTGTCCAACCTTGCTGGCGCGGCCCTCGCCTTCATGGCTGCAGCATGGTTCTGGCCGGCGTCCGAGCGCAAGCGGTTCCCCGGGCTCATGGCGGGTGCGATCCGGGCCAACGACACCTACTTTGGACTGGCCGCACACGAGTTCACCGCTTCCGAAGGCCGCTTCCATCCTGTTCTGTTGAAGGCCAAGCAAGAGGCGGAACGGGCCGGTGCCAAGGCGGCAGCTTCACTGCAACGCTGGATCGCAGAGCCAGGATTTCCCTCAGAAGTGAAACCCTGTGCCACCGGTCTGGTAACAGGCAATGACCGGGTGACCCGGGCCATCAACCTGCTCGTCATCCAGATGGAAAGCGGAGTGACTGCCGCTGGTCAAAACTGTGCCGCCACCACCGCAGAGATCCACCAGACGCTGGCAGATCTGGCCGGCAAAGCGGAGCACCAGGCGTGGAGCCGCAATGGCTGCCCTCCCCGCACGGGTGAGCCTGGCAGCGCGATCCCTGCCCCCCTGTTGACAGTATTGACCGAGGTGCGGGCGATGGGCGTGGGAGAGTGAGAAGTTGTTCTATTGCATAGAACTACGCTGTCGCCTTGGCGGAATTCGCCTTCGACCAGTGACTGGCCAGCACGCCGTTGGTGAGCAACTGCAACGGATGGTAAACCATGACAGGCAGGAGGATGAGGGGCAGGTCCTCCCGGTCGCCGAAGATGAGGATGGCCAAGGGCACGCCCATGGCGAGGGTCTTCTTCACGGAGCAGAAGTACGCGGCGATGAGATCCTCCCGGGAAAGGCGTAGAGCCTTGCAACTGACCCACGTCAGCACTGAGATGCCGGCGAACAAAGCGGCGGCTTCAACACAGGTGCCGACCGTCAGGCCCCAGCCATGGAGCTCCCACACCCGGTCCTGCACCGAGTCACAGAAGGCCGCGTAGACGATGAACAGAATGACCGCATTGCTGATGCGGGTGACCCAGACCTTCCCGGCATCCACCCAGGCTTTCAAGAGCGGGCGTAGCAGCATGCCCACGCCGAAGGGCAGCAGGGTGAGCATCATAATCTTCACCAGCAAGGGCATGAAAGGCGCGGACTGGCCGGTCTTCTGCATCAGCAGATGCACGAGCACAGGCGTGACAAGCACCCCGAGGATGTTGGAGAAGGCCGCATTGAAAAGGGCACCTGGGGTATTGCCGCCCGCCACCGCCGTAAGCACCACGGAGGAGGAGATCGTGGAAGGCAGTACGCAGAGGTAGAGGAAACCATCCCGGATGGCGGGAGGGCTGTTGGGCCAGAACCAGGGGCTGAGCCAGTCCAGTGCCATGCCCACCAAGGGGAACACGATGAAGGTGAAAGACTGGATGATCAGATGCAGCCGCCAGTTGGCAGCACCGCTTTTGATTTTCTCCAGGGCGAGCGACAGTCCCTGCAGGAAGAGGATGAGGGCGATGCCGGCATTTGTGAGGATGTCCGCATGCAAGACGCCGCCGCGGGAACCGGGGCCAGGGGCCAGGAAGCCCAGCAGCACCGCGACTCCCAGACCCAGAAGGAACCCATGCGTGCGCCACCAGGCGATTTTGACCTTGGGCGCGGAGGATGAGGGCGGAGGCAGGACAACTGAGGACATGAAAAGGCAGGCGACGATGAACGATGCGGCAGGGCAAGCCAGATGAATGGCCCTGCCCAACCGCAGAAACTACGCCTCAAGCCTGCCGGTTGGCCAATGCAAATGCCAACGGGGAGCCTCGATCTATCCCTTGATCCTCACCAGATAGCCGCCCGACTTTTCGTGAGCCTCGAGTTCCAGCACGCCCCGCTTCGCGGCATCTTCCAGCAGCGCGTTGAAGGAGCGGAAGCCAAAGGCCCGCTCATTGAACCCTGGGTCACGGCGTTTCAGCGCTTGTTTGATCATGGAGCCCCAGACAGGGTCGTCGGCATCGCGCTCCTCAGCCAGGGCTTCGAGCGTCTCAGCCACCCGGCGGATCACCTCTGCCGGATCGAGTTTCTTCACGACAGTAGCCTTCTCCTTCGGAGCGTCCTTGTCCTTCTCTCCCTTGTCTTTGTCCTTGTCCTTGGGAGCATCTTTTTCCTTCTCGCGGGTGGCACGAGCCACGCGGCTCTGCTCTTTGCGTACAAGGTCGTCGTAGTAAATAAACTCGTCGCAATTCGTTATGAAGAGGTTGGAGGTGGAGTTCTTCACCCCCATGCCGATGACCGTCTTGGCGTTCTCGCGAAGTTTGCTGACCAGCGGAGAGAAGTCTGAGTCACCGCTGATGATGACAAAGGTGTCTACGTGGCCCTTGGTGTAGCAAAGGTCCAGAGCGTCCACGACCATGCGAATGTCAGCCGAGTTCTTGCCTGACTGACGGACGTGCGGGATCTCGATGAGCTCGAAGGCGGCTTCGTGGAGGGGTCGTTTGAAGTCCTTGTACCGCTCCCAGTCGCAGTAGGCTTTTTTCGTGACGATGTGCCCCTTGAGAAGGAGGCGTTCCATGATCTTCTGGATGTCGACCTTGGGGTAACGCGCTTCCTGGGCGCCGAGGACGATGTTCTCGAGATCGAGATACACCGCCATGGTGGCATTGGAGTTGTTGGGAGGCATCATGCGGGATTTCCGGCACCGTATCACAAGGCGATGGAGAATGCAGGAGGAATCGGAACCGCCCCAGGCCTGCGAGAAAGCGGGCATCGCGGGCGTTAGGTGGGAATGCCTTCCCCCGAACGCTTCTCCTCCGGCTCGTCCTCCCCTGCGGAAATCAACCGCCGGCACCTGTTG
>JBGGMQ010000899.1:0-3263 GCA_041287975.1 Verrucomicrobium sp.
GGCGTGGCCTTGGGCACGGGTGGCGGCGCAGGGGGCTTGGGGGAGGCGGGCGGATTTTGGAGCCGACCGGTCTGCATGATTTCCTTGATGTGCGAACCGTCGAGGGTCTCGTACTCAAGCAACGCTTGGGCGATCGCGTCCAGCTTGTCCTTGGCGGCGAGCAGGATGCCTTTGGCCTTGGAGTAAGCTTCGTCGATGAAGAACTTCACTTCTTCGTCAATCTTCTGGGCAGTAGCACCGCTGTAGTTGCGGGAGCGGCCGATGTCGCGGGCCAGGAAGACCTGGTTGTCGCCATCGCCGTACTCGACCATGCCGAGCTTCTCGCTCATGCCCCAAGCGCACACCATGCTGCGGGCGATGTTCGTCGCCTGGCGGATGTCACCCATGGCACCGTTGGTCACGTCGCCGAACTGGATCTCTTCCGCCACACGGCCACCCATGGCGACCACGAGGTCATCCAGGAGTTCGCTCTTGCGGTGGGTGAACTTGTCCTCTTCTGGCAGCCACATGGTGGAGCCAAGGGAGGGTCCACGGGGAATGATGGTCACCTTGTGCAGGGGATCCGTGTGCTCGAGCACCTCGATCAGGATGGCGTGACCGGCTTCATGGTAGGCCGTGTTTTCCTTTTCCTTCTCGCTCAGGGCAAGGCTGCGACGCTCACGGCCCCAGCGCACTTTGTCACGAGCCTCTTCCAGCTCGGGGGTGCCGATGCCTTTGAGGTTACGACGGGCGGCCAGGAGAGCGGCTTCGTTGATGATGTTGGCGAGTTCAGCACCGGAGAAGCCAGGCGTACCGCGGGCAACCTTGCTCAGGTCGGCGTTTTCACTCAGCTTCACACGCTTGGCGTGCACGCGCAGGATCTCTTCGCGGCCCTTCACGTCGGGCAGGCTCACGGTCACCTGACGGTCGAAACGGCCGGGGCGCAGCAGCGCAGGGTCCAGCACGTCAGGACGGTTGGTGGCAGCGATGATGATGACGCCCTCCTGGGTGTCGAAACCATCCATCTCCACGAGCATGGCGTTGAGCGTCTGCTCACGCTCATCATGCCCACCGCCGAGACCATGGCCACGATGGCGGCCCACGGCGTCGATTTCGTCGATGAAGATCAAGCAAGGAGCATTCTTCTTGCCCTGCTCGAACATGTCGCGCACACGGCTGGCACCCACACCCACGAACATCTCGACGAAGTCGGAGCCGCTGATGCTGAAGAAAGGAACGTCGGCCTCACCGGCGATCGCCTTGGCGAGGAGGGTCTTGCCCGTACCGGGGGAGCCCACCATGAGCACGCCCTTGGGGATCTTGCCACCCAGGCGCTGGAATTTCTTGGGGTCCTTCAGGAACTCAACGAGCTCCCAGACTTCTTCCTTGGCTTCTTCCACACCGGCCACGTCTTTGAACGTGATCTTGTTCCGGTCCTGGTTCAGCAAACGAGCGCGGCTCTTGCCAAAGCTCATGGCACCGCGACCCGCCATCTTCATCTGCTGGCGGATGAGAAGGAACAGGCCCACGAACACAAGGATGGGCAGCAGGGTGAAGAAGATCGGCCCCGCAAAGTTGCTGTCATACTTGGGAGTGATGACGATGGGGTCCACCTTGGCATCCGGGCCAGCTTTCTTCTGGCGCTCGGTATTGGCGGCCGCGATCATGCGATTGAGCTCGTCCTTCTGGAACGCGATGTTCACATCGGTCTCGAAGTTCGCTTCAGCCACGCCCGGCTTGCCGTCAGCTTTGTTGTTCGTGTAGTACCCTCTCAGGAACTCCACGCCCGTGCTCTGATTGGTAATCAGAAAAAGCGGCTTCTCCGAAGTGCAGATGATCAGATCCTTCTCCAGAAGTTGCTGGAACTCTGCAAAGTTCTTTTTACCACCGCCGCCGGCGCTTTTGTCCTGATTCAGGAAAAAAGCCCATGCGATGATGAGTGCGGACGCACCAAGCAGTACCAAGCCTTTCCAGTTGAACTGGGGCTCGGGTGACTTGCGGTTGTTGCGCTGAGGGTTCGGTTCTTCGTCGAACATAATGGCTGTAGAAAAAGGGGGGCTTGGAGAGGATACACCGATCACGAACGGTGGAAACCCTTAAATTCGGAACGATGCCGCTTTTGGCGCGGACGCAATGGTTTGCACCCTTCGGATACGGGTCAGCCATTAGTGGCGGCGGTGCGTTCCATGTTCAATGACTGTTTTTTCCGCTGCCTGCCGCATTGGAATGAGGCGAATGCCGCAAAATCCGCTGAATGCCCTGCACTTGTACCTTGTGCCGTCGCGCCAGACGCCTAGGTTGTTTCTGACGCCCGCATGATGCCCTCCGCTGAGCCCCCTCCCCCCCAGCCACGCCCAAAGCGTGGGGCCGAGCGGACGGTCCTCTCCTCGCTGGTCGCCCGCCACCCCTGGTGGCGGAAGATTCTGAACCGCTTCACCGGACGCGGGGCTGATAATGCAGGCAACACCATGCTGCCCGTGCTCATGGAGGTCTTCGCCGGATTCTCCAAGATCGACGGCTCCGTCATGGAGGAGGAGATCGACTCCAGCCTTGGCTTCATGCGGTATGACTACCCTGAGGCCATCTACTCCGAGCTTCGCCGCATCTACTTTGAGGCGCTGCAGAAGCCGCAGGACCTCAGTGCCCGGGCGCGCGACCTCAGCCGCACGCTGTCCGTCGAGCAGAAGATCCTCCTCGGCGTGCAGCTCTACCTGCTGATCTCCCGCTCGGAAAACTCCCGGCAGCAGCTTGTCGAGTTCTACCTTTTCATGACAAACCTGGGCATCGCCGCCCAGGCCATCGACATCGTTTACCAGCTCAATGCCGAGGATAAACCGGTCGATGACGGTGAGTTCCGCAGCAAAGGCGGGCAACCCCTGGAGATGCTCCGCATCGCGGCCCATGAGCCGTGCGATGTACTCCTGCGCTCTCTGGGCGAGGACTGCTCCGTGGCGGCCTTCCGCTATCAGAACCTGCTGCTGATCAAAAACATCGGCACCACTTCGGTGCTCGTGCGCAGCCGCACCCTGCGCCCTGGAGATTTCTCCCGCCTCTATCAAGGCGAGCGCGTGGTGCTGGATGACGTCTCGCTCGACTACGCGGACCTCATCGGCTACTTCAACGCAAAGAAAAACCTCACCGGCACGCAGCTCTACCTGACGCTGACGGATGAGGGCAGCGCCGAAATCGCCCAAACGCGCAGCCGCGGCACGAACCTGCGCATCAGCTTCGGCCTGGGCGTCACCATCGAGGCCCTGCGCGATACCGATGCCAAGATCAACGGC
>JBGGMQ010000900.1:0-4151 GCA_041287975.1 Verrucomicrobium sp.
GAGCTGAATTTGCAGGCGGCTCCTGAAGCGGACAAAGAGACGCTGATCCGTCGGGTGTCGTTTGATCTGGTAGGTCTGCCGCCCTCGCCTGCTGAGGTGGATGCCTTTCTGGCAGACTCTTCGCCGCAGGCTTATGAGCGGGTGGTGGATCGATTGCTCAACTCGGCGGCCTATGGCGAGCAGATGTCGCGCTCCTGGCTGGACTTGGCTCGGTATGCCGATACGCACGGGCTGCATCTGGACAATGAGCGGTCCATGTGGCCGTACCGGGACTGGGTGGTTTCAGCCTTTAACAGCAACCTCGCCTTCGACAAATTCACGGAGTGGCAGCTCGCGGGTGATCTTTTGCCAGAGCCCACGCGTGAGCAGCAGGTGGCCTCAGGGTTCAACCGCTGCAATGTCACCACGAGCGAGGGCGGGAGTATCAATGAGGAGTTCGTCTTCCGCTATGCCGTGGACCGTACGTCGACGGCTGTGGAGGTGTGGATGGGGCTCACCGCTGGCTGTGCCGTGTGCCATGACCACAAGTTCGATCCCTTGTCGCAAAAGGAGTTCTATTCCCTGTATGCCTTTTTCAACAGTGCCGCTGATCCGGCCATGGATGGCAATATTTCCCTGACCCCTCCTGTGCTGAAGCTCACCTCGGAGGCGCAGGCAAAGCAGCTTCAGGATTATGACCAGAAGATCGCTGGGCTGAATGGCCGGGCGAGGGAGGCCTTGTCGCGCATGGCCTATGTTGATCCGGCGGACATAGGGCCCCCTGTGCCGGCAGTGACCAAGGAGACCGTGTGGGTGGATGATGACTTCCCAGCGGATGCCAGGGCGCAGCATGCGGGATTGAATCCCCTCCAATGGATCGCCGATGCGGCAGGCAAGATTTTCACCGGCAAGCGCGCCATCATGCGGAAGGACACGGGGCTGGCGCAGGACTTCTTTGACAGCATCAAGGAGCCATTCGTGGTGCCGGCGGGTGGGCGGATCTTTGTGCATGTGTACCTCGAACCGACGGACCTGCCGAAGGCTGTCATGCTGCAGTTGCACGTCGACGGGTGGTCTCACCGGGCCGTCTGGGGGGATGTGAATGCGATCCCCTTTGGTGAGGTGAACACGGAGCAGCGCAAGAGCATGGGGGCGCTGCCCAAAGCGGGCCAGTGGGTGCGGCTGGAAGTGGCGGCGGACGGTTTGAAGCTGAAGCCGGGGACCAAGGTTACGGGGCTCGCTTTTACCCAGTGGGGCGGCACAGTCTATTGGGATCGGGCCGGAGTGAGGAATTCGATTTATCCGGTGACGGACGAGTCGGAGTCAGAATTCGCGTGGCTGAACAAATGGCAGGGCAAGCGAAATCCCGATGCCCCGGACGATGTGCGGGACTTGCTGCGGACCAAGAAGCCGGAGGAGCGCACGCCTGAGCAGAAGCAGAGGCTGCACTACTACTGGATGGAGTTTGTCAGCAGCGAGGGGCGCAAGACTGTGGCCGACATCGAGGCAGAGCGTGCTCCACTCCAGGCGGCCCGCAAGGCCTTGGACGAGGCGATCCCCGCCACGCTGATGATGAAAGACATGCCCAACCAGCGGGACAGCTTTGTGATGCTGCGCGGGCAGTATGACAAACCGGGGGAGAAGGTGGTGCGTGGCACCCCTGCCATCCTGCCGCCGCTCCCTCCGCGGGATGGAGGAGCCTACAATCGCCTGGACCTGGCGCAGTGGCTGGCGAGCCCGGAGCATCCCCTCATGACACGCGTGATGGCCAACCGCTTCTGGCAGCAGTTCTTTGGCATGGGTCTGGTCAAGACCAGCTCGGATTTCGGTTCGCAGGGTGAGCCTCCCAGCCATCCCGAGCTGCTGGACTGGCTGGCCGTCACCTTCCGCGAAGGCGGGTGGGATGTGAAAGCCTTGGTGAAGATGCTTGTCACCTCGGACACCTACCGCCAGAGCAGCCGCGTCACGCCGGAGATGCTGGTGCGTGATCCGGAGAACAGGTTGCTGGCGCGCGGGCCGAGGGTCCGTCTGGATGCGGAGCAGCTTCGGGACAATGCCTTGTTCCTGAGTGGACTCCTCGATCCCGCGATGGGAGGCAAGGGCGTGAAGCCGTATCAACCCGAGAACATCTGGGAGCCCGTGGGCTTTGGCGGCAGCAACACCCGCAACTATCAGCAGGATCAGGGCAGCGCCCTCTACCGTCGCAGCATGTACACGTTCCTCAAGCGCACGGCCCCGCCGCCCAGTATGACCACGTTTGATGCGCCGAATCGTGAGCAGTCCTGCTCACGACGGGAGCGGAGCAATACGCCTCTCCAGGCGCTGCAGTTGATGAATGACGTGCAACACTTTGAAGCCGCGCGTCATTTCGCGAGCAGGATGATGAAGGAAGGCGGCCACAGTCAGTGGGAGCGCATTGCCTGGGGCTGGCGCATGGTCACTTCGCGTCATCCCACAGACATGGAACTCGCCGTGGTGCAGGGAGCGTTGAAACAACATCTGGAGCGTTATGCAGCCAGTCCTGATGCGGCAATCCAGGCTGTGTCGGTAGGCGACAGCAAGCCGGACCCTGCGTTGCCGCCTCAGGAGCTTGCGGCCTACACACTCGTAGCCAATCTGCTGCTGAACCTGGATGAAACTGTGACCAAGAACTGACCCTCTGCGCCATGACTCCGCTTCTTGACTTTCATCACCACGCCACGCGTCGCCAGTTTTTTCAGGGCACCGGGCTCCGGTTGGGCGCGCTGGGATTGAGCAGCCTGTTGGGTGAATCCGCCTTGCGGGCGCAGGGGTCCACTGTAGGACAGGAGCAGGCGGCGTTGCCGGGCTTCCCGCACTTTGCGCCGAAGGCCAAGCGGCTGATCTACCTGCACATGAACGGGGCTCCCTCGCAGCTGGACCTGTTCGACTACAAGCCGGGATTGCGGGACTTCTTTGACAAGGATCTCCCGGAGAGCGTCCGCAATGGACAGCGCATCACGGGCATGACCAGTGGTCAGTCGCGCCTGCCAGTGGCACCGAGCATGTTTCAGTTCTCCCAGTGTGGGCAGAGTGGCATGTGGATGAGTGAACTGGTGCCGCACATGCAGACCATTGCGGATGACATTGCCATGGTTCGGACTGTGAACACCACGGCGATCAACCACGATCCTGCCTGCACCTTTGTCATGACAGGCAGTGAGGTCCCTGGAAAGCCGAGCCTGGGCTCCTGGTTGAGCTATGGGCTGGGAAGTGAGAGCAACGACCTGCCGGCGTTTGTGGTCTTTACGCCCACCTTTCCTTCCACGGGGAATGCCCAGGCGCTGTTCACTCGGATGTGGGCGAGTGGCTTCCTGCCCACGCGGCACAACGGCGTCGCGCTGAGAGGGCAGGGTGACCCGGTCCTCTTCATCAAGAATCCCCCTGGAGTGGAGTCTGGGGACCGCCGGACCATGCTGGATGCGTTGAACCGGCTGAACGTACAGAACTTCGAACGTTTTGGCGATCCTGAGATCCAGACTCGCATCTCCCAGTATGAGATGGCGTTTCGCATGCAGTCCAGCGTGCCGGAGCTCACGGATCTGGCGCAGGAGAGCAAGGCGACGCTGGACATGTATGGCCCGGATGTGCAGCGCAAAGGCTCCTTCGCCTCCAGTGCCTTGCTGGCGCGACGCCTCGTCGAGAGGGGCACTCGTGTCGTGCAGATCCTGCATCGGGGTTGGGATCAGCACAGCGGCCTGCCCAAGAACATCAAAGCCCAGTGCCAGGATGTGGACCAGGCCTGCGCGGCCTTGGTCAAGGACTTGAAACTGCGCGGCATGCTGGATGACACTCTGGTCGTCTGGGGCGGCGAATTTGGCCGCACCGTGTACTCCCAAGGCACGCTCACAAAAGACAACTACGGTCGCGACCACCACCCACGTAACTACTGTATGTGGATGGCCGGCGGCGGCATCAAGGGTGGCACGGTGTATGGCGAAACCGATGACTTCAGCTACAACATCGTCAAAGATCCCGTCCACATCAACGACCTCAATGCCACCCTGCTGCACCAGATGGGCATCGATCACGCCCGCTTCACGCACAAGTTCCAGGGCTTGGATCAACGCCTCACGGGCGTGGAGGAGGCGCACGTGGTGAAGGGGCTGCTGGCGTGATCCCTGTCTGGTAGGCGGTCACCAGTTGTCAAGGGG
>JBGGMQ010000901.1:0-4629 GCA_041287975.1 Verrucomicrobium sp.
GGAACTGTTCGTAGTTCAATCTTTAGATTGCTCAGTCTGAACGCCAATAAACCAAGGCGCTCGGAACAGACCCGCCCAACCCAACAACAGTGCAAGGCTCTCATCCCTCGAGCCACCCCAGGCGCCCAACACCTTGACCACTGACGCACTGCCCACTGACTTACTGGCTGATCCCATCTTGTTAATCTCTTAAAAATCTTGTCAATCCTGTCCAAAAAAGCCTCCTCCAACCCGACCGCCAGATGAAACGCGACAAACACGAAATCGCCGAGGAACTCTGCGCCACGTTCGCCGCCCGCAAGGCTGAGCGCGCCCCGTTCGACCAGCAGTGGCAGCAGCTCGCGGAGTACTTCTGCCCACGAAAAGCCGCTGTCACAGGCGGATCCCGCACGCCGGACGGCAGCCGCGAGAGTTCGCTCTTTGACGGTTCAGGGTACTACGCTCTGGATGTGGCCGTGCGCGGGCAGACGTCCGACATCATTCCGCATGACCAGCCCTGGTTCTCGTTCGATCCCCCGAACGGCCCTCTTGCCCGCAACTTCCGTGTGCAGCAATGGGCGCAGGAGTGCACTCGGCTCTGCCGCATGTACCTCACGGGATCCCGCTTCTACGCCCAGGGGTATGAGTTTACTGCGGATCGCACCGCGTTTGGCACCGCGTGCTTCTATTCAGAAGAGGGCAGCAGCCATGAGAACCCGGTTGTCTTTCGCGCCCATCCCATCGGCAGCTACACCATCGCAGAGAATGCCGACGGCGTGGTGGACTGCATCGACCGCGAGTTCCGCATGACCGCCCGGCAACTGGTGGAGAAGTTCGGCAAAGGAGCGGTGAGCGAGAAAGTGCTGAAAGCCTGGGAAGCTGGCAAAGGCCGCCAGGACGAAGCCTTCAGCGTGCTGCACTGCGTGGCGCCCCGCAGCGAGGCCGAACGCATCTACGGCAAACGCGATGGCGCCAACAAGCCGTATGCCTCCGTCTATCTTGAGCGCGATACCAAGACCCCGCAGCGCATTTCCGGGTTCGACGAACTGCCCTATTCCGTGAGCCGCTGCAGCACGTGGGAGGGCTACGAGAAGTCCGCCCCCTACGGCTACTCGCCTGCCTGGCTGGCCCTGCCAGACATGAAGCAGCTCAACCTGCTGCAAAAGCAACTGGACGTGCTGGCCGAGAAAAAAGTCACCCCGCCCATGCTCGTGCCCGTGGGGTACAAGGGAGACATCGACATGCGCGCCGGCGGTGTGACCTGGTTTGACCCCACGCTGCAGGATGCCCGCCCCCAGGAGTGGGGGGATAAAGGAGACTACGTCATCGGCGTGCAGCGTGCCGAGCAGAAGCGCGCCGCCATCGAGGCCTTCTTCCAGGTGAACATGTGGCTCTCCATCACCCGCATGGAGCGGCGCAACGTCACGGCGGAGGAAGTGCGCGCCAGGGTGGGGGAGCAGGCCCGCCAGTTCGGTGCCACCTACACGCTCCTCGTCACCGAGTGGCTCACGTCCCAGCTCATGCGGTTTTTCCGCATCCTCCTGCGCCGCGGATTGCTGCCGCCACCTCCTCAGGAGATGATTGGTCGCGATGGCCTGGGCCAGGCCTACATCCCGGAGCCGGACGTCATCTTCTCCTCCCGCATCGCGCTGGCGCTCAAAGACGCTGATAACATGAGCGTCTCCACCATGCTCGGCTTCGTCGGCCAGGTCGCCCAGTTCCAGCCTGATGTCATGGACAACTTTGACTGGGACGCTGCCACGCGCGGCATCGCCCGCAACCGCGGCATCCCACCCGAGTACAATCGCGATCCCGACCAGGTGGCAGAGATGCGCGCCGCCCGTGCCCAGCAGCAACAGCAGGCCATGCAAGGCCAGATGGCCGAGCAAATGGCCCGCGCCGCCAAAGACGTCGGCTCCATCCCCGCGGACTCCCCCATGGCCCGGCTCGCGGAGGCCTCCATATAGAGAGTTTTTTTAGACAGGATTAACAAGATTTTTAGAAGATTAACAAGATAGCTCAGACAGGATTAACAAAAATTTACAGAATTGAAATGAACTGAATTTATGGGTTTAGGAAATTGCGTGCATCCCTAACTTTATTCTCAGGGCAGTGCTCTGCCCATCATGTTAATCTTTGAAAAATCTTGTTAATCCTGTCTGATGAATACCGCAGAAAAAGCCGAAGTCGCCATGGCGGCGCAGCAAGAGCAGGAGCGTCTTCTCGCTGCTGCCTATCGCAAGACCTTCACTTCGCCAGAGGGGCAGCGGGTGATGGAGGATTTGAGGAAACACTTCGATCCCATGGCTCCGAGGTTTCCTGCGGCGTTTACGAAGGGGCATCCTCTGGCTGCATTCTTTGGGGGCATCCACTTCGATGGCAGCGCTGTCGTCATGGCGCACATCTTGAAAAGGATGGAGGCCATCGAGGGCGCGGCGGAGGTGAAGGTGGTGAAGGGTTCTTAGTTCTTGGTTCGCTGAGTGGAGTGGTGGAACCCGTCAGGCCGGTAGCGCAAGTCTGGGTCTTGAGTCTACCCTCTGGATGCTGGCACGCGCCTTCATTTGTAGCAGCCGACGTGAGGAGGCTCTAGCCAGGCGTCTACGGTGCCGCTCCAGCCATGCACATGGTAGTCTCCTGGTTCTTGAGTACGGCTGCGGTTGGTGTTTCCGGTAGACCTTCAGCTAGAGCCTGCCAAGGAACCTCGGGTGTCGCAGGGGGAGACCGCAGCAACTCCTTCGGAGTAGAGCGCGTCTATTCATACCCAAGGTGGACTCGCTGGAAGCTCGTCCAGCCTTGGGCTTGAAGCAGCATCCCCTTCGGGGAAGAGCTTCGGCGTGATGGAGAGCGGTTCCTTGGCTGCCAGTCCAACGCGAAGGCGTTGGTTTATTCTCCTCACGTCGGCTGCTACGAGAGGCTCGTGGGGATGCAGAGGCAGAGGGGTGACAATATTTGCGGACGGTAGCGTAGGCAGGCAGGGGGCTTCGCCCGTCGAGATGATGCAGAAGATCTGCACGAAGAATCCAACAAATTTCGCCAAATGAAGAAGCATCCCAAACCTCCTGCGGCAGTTGGTCCGCCGCAGAAGAGCCAGATTCCTCCGTGCCCGGAGGGGCACCCAGCCATGGGGGACAAGACTCCGGAAGTGATGCGGTGGTGGCAGACGCATTTCCCAGAGGAGTTTGAGGAGCGGTATGGGCATCGTGTTCACCCCTTGAACCATCTGGCCATGGACAGGCCACCGCCCGCGCCTCCAGGGCCTTGGGACACGGGGTTCGGTGTCTATGAAGATGAGGAGTCCAGGCCGACGCCTCCCCGTGTCTTTTTCTAGCCTGCGCTGGCTGTTTTGATCTTCAACACCCCGGTGTTAATACCTGAACTTTCTAAATCTAAAACTGAATCTATGACAGACAAAACAACGACTGAATCCACAAACGCTCCCGCTGACGGCACTCTGCTCAACAACAGTGCCAGTCCCACGGGCCAGGAGCAGGTCGCCGCGTCTGCGGCACCCTCAACCCTCAATCTTAATGACTGGTTCACCTCTGAAGGCCAGTTCATGAAAGGTGTGAGTGGTCGCTTGCCTGAGGACCTCAAAGAGCATGCTGCCACGGTGCAGAAGTTCGAGGGTGTACCCTTCACCGATGTCCTCAAGTCCTACGGCTCCCTCCAGCGCAAGCTTGGCGAACGGCTGCAAATGCCTGGCGACGACTCCAAGCCTGAGCAGGTCGCCGCCTGGCGCAAGATCACCGGCACGCCGGAGAAGCCTGAGGGCTACGAGATCTGCCGCCCTGAGGATGTGCCCAAGGAGATGTGGAATGACGGCCTGGCCAAAGGGTTCGCGGAACTTGCCCACAAGCATCACATGAGCCCCGCTGCCGCCAAAGAGATTGTGGGCTGGTGGAATGCCCAGCAGAAGGGGGCCTGGGAGTCCGCACAAGGCCAGGCGCAATCCATGCAGGAGGAAGCGGTCGCGAACCTCCGCACCGAGTGGCGGGATCGCTTTGCTGACAACCTGCATTCCGCCCGTCGTGTCGCCTTGATTTCCAATCTCGACCCCAACGACCCCGCGATCGGAAACAACCCGACCGTCATCCGGGTCCTGCACGCCATGAGCGCCCTCATCTCTGATGACCACGAGATCCGCAGCAACTCCACCGGACCTCGCCTCAGTCCCACCCAGGAGGCCGACGACATCCAAACCAATCCGGCGAATGCCTGGTACGCCGACTACCAGGGCAAGCATGGAGCCGATCGCCAGAAGGCGGCTGCAGACCGGGTGCTGAAACTGCGGATGTCTGCGGTGGTGTAAGGGGGGAGGGAGAGGGAAGAGGGGTAAGGGATAAGGGTCAAGTCGGGGAAGATGGAGGGTTCTTGGTTCTTGTGGGTGAGTATCACCGGCCAAATCTCATCGATTATGTGGAAGTTATGTAATGTAAGCGACTCGTATAGATAGTGATGTGTTGGGTTTGGCATCGGCAAAGTGAGCGGCCAAATCGCTGGACATGGGGGGGTATTGTGATAATCTGCCAGACCTGTGATCCGTGAACTCTATCAGCGGCCGTCTTCGATGGAGCCGCTCATGCCCTCAGATCGCTCTGGTGAACTCCAGCGCCTGGCGGGCGAGTTGTGGCGTCGTTCTGCCCAGTTGGG
>JBGGMQ010000902.1:0-2536 GCA_041287975.1 Verrucomicrobium sp.
GCCGACTGCACATCGGTGATCGTGAAGGGCAGATCGTCCAGGCGCACATGCCCCTTCTGCTTCTCAGCCCCGTGGCAGTTTTGGCAATACTCTTTGAGCAGTGACCGATGCTGATCCTTCATCACGGTGGTTGGCGAGGCCTTGTCCGCCAACGCGGGAAAGGCGCCAATCGAGGAGAGCAGAAGGGCGATGAGCAGCCCGTGTGACGACGTGAGGCGGAAAAAATACATGTTAACAAGAGCAGGAAGCAACTAGCTGGATTTGGAGTCCGGGACGGCTCAGGGCACAAGGGGGCGGTGCGTGAGGTTCACGCGGATGTCGTCCAGAAACAGACCTTCGAACGACACAGGCTGAGGCGCACGCGGGCCACCGGAATCCGGCAGCCATTCATGAATGTGCACCATCAGATACTTTGTCCCGGGCGGCACGAGCAGTTCCGTGCGGGCGAGATGCCAGGCATTACTGGAAGAGTCGAACATCTCCTGCCGCGTCGTCGTGGCGAGGATGTTGGCCCCCGAAGATTTTCCCTCCCCTTCCCCGGCAGCCACGCCATCACGGGGTTTTAGGTAAAACTCTTGAATCTCCCCGGCTTCAGGCAGGGCATCCAGGGCGTGAATGGTGACGCTGCAACGCACGCGTTCCAGTTTGTCCTGGGGCAGGCTGCGGAACCGTGCCTCCACGGAGACACTGGCATCGCCCCGCATCACTTCCAGCGAGGGAACATTCAGGTCGATGATGCGGAAGAGGTCTGCGATGTAGCCATCCCGGCGTGGCTTGTCTTGATAGTCGGCCCGGAGGAAGCGCAGCATCTTCGAGCCTTGTGCGGGTTTGACACCTTGGTACTCGCCTACCACCTCGGTGAAGTCCCCGCTCCACACCCCAGGGGTCAAAGGCACCCCTTTGACCAAAGGCGCAGGGCCTGCCTCGAAGCTTTCCTTTAACAGCGAGACCGCCTTCCCCGCCGCGGCCACCGCATAGCCCCAGACGAGTGAGGCACTGAACAAACCCACCACCAACCCCGCTGCTGCCGCCATGAGCGGACGCCATTGAAACCAGGTTGCCCGCCGGGGGGCACTGCTCTGGGCCTCGGCCGAGGACGCCTTCGGGCGAGGCTTCATTTCACCAAAGGCAATCTCGTTGTCCTGATAGAGGAACCAGAGTTCCCGGGCTGCCGGACTTGCCTTCAGCACCTCATTCAGACGCGCCTTCCCGGCATCCGTGATCGTCTCATTCAGCGCGGCGCTGAAGAGTTGGTGCCATTCTTCGTGATTTTGCGAGGGTTCGCTCATGCAGTTGCGGAGACTCCTTATTCTCCAGCCATCCGCCGTTGCACGCACTCAGCCAGCGCCCGGCGGATGAAGTTGAGTTTGTTGTAGAGGGTCTGGACGGCTCGTCCCTCCCTCTGGGCAAGGGCTGAGACTTCCATGCCCTGCGTGTAGATGGCTTCCACGAGGTCTCGATTCGCCACCTCCAGCTTCTCCATACACGCTTCCAGGGCCTCCATGCGCGGGCTCCACTGCCTCACATGAGCCACCCGCTCTGCCGCCAGCGTTTGCATGAGATCATCATCGAACTCCAATCGCGAACGCCCCGTCACCCGCTGGAAGTTCCGCACCTCATAAAAGGCCACCGTCGTCGCCCAGGCCACAAAGTCCGTGCCTGGCGAAAACGTACCAAAGCGTCGCCACATCACCACACTGGCCCGCTGCAGCACATCTTCCGCATCATGCCGGTTCGCCACCAGGGACATGATGTAGCGAAGCAAAAGCGCATGAGACGCATTCAACAGCCCCACAAACTCCTCCTGCCGCTCCGGAGCGAGCGGGAGGGAGGCGTCGGGCGGGGTGGGATCAGGCGTCACTGTGAGGGTATGTGTCGGGCAGGTGGGAGTTTACCGAGCGAGTTGAGGAATTTATCATTTCGCGGGGGAAACGGTGAATCCCTACAGGAAAAAATCGTGTTGCACGCGTCGTCAGTATGACGACCATGACCTTCACCCGTCGGGCAAACCCACATCGGTTCGGAGTTCGATGCCGAAGGCATCAGAGAAGGTAGCCAGGGGTCAAGGGAGTAACACAACCGAACACCCATGGTCGCCCGCCCCTTGAATTGCATCCTGAATGGATGCCAGAATGGGGGCACACGTCTCGTCTTCTGGGCCACACCTCTAACATCCAGGACCGAGGGCTGGAATTCCGTTCTATCAAACCACCCCCCACGGCGTTTCGAAGATGACGCGAAAAATCGCTACTGCTCTTCAAAAAAGTCCGGAAAGAGAGACCTAAGGTTCCAAACCATCATAATTTCCAGCGGGGTATCGCTTGCAACCGTGAGCTCATAGCCTCCACCAGGCAAGTCACAATATTCACCTGCTGTCAGCGACACTGTATCACCCAGGTTCTTGAATTCATACCTACAGCACCCCTGAATCACGAACACCCTGCCAACATGCGCTGTGCCTACCGTTTTCAAGCCAGGAGGGTACTTGTATTTGCTTATGCGGAAATTCTCTGCGGGAAGATGCAGATCTCGAATG
>JBGGMQ010000903.1:0-2939 GCA_041287975.1 Verrucomicrobium sp.
GGCGTCACCTTGCAGTTCGGCTACGGTTGCTGTCATCGGCTCCGTCAATCTTCGTTTCAAGTTTGATAGTTCATGTTCATGCCAGGCACGCTAGTTCGGTTGTCCCAACCGTTCAGTGCGCTCAGCCCCGTCACGTCTTTCCCGGCAAGGCACCACTCGCGTCACGCCAGTCCGCCGCGCCGCTGCCGACCCGGCTGGGGACAGCCGGACTACTTCTGAGTTCCCGGCGTCACACCCGCCAAAAAACGATCACCATTGACTCGATCAATACAGCACGGTTTTTTATCAATTCGTCAGGTGAGCAGGTCCACACCTCATTGCGCTCCATGCAAGACCGCACTGCTTCCGTATCCGTTGTGAACCCTGCGTCAGCGTCACCCATCGCGATTGTGAATGTGAACACCACCACCGCTACCGCCACCCAGCACATTCCTGCCCGCATCCCTCTCTGGCTGAAGTGGGGCTACACAGCCTTTATGGCGGTGCTGATCCCTGTGTACTGGATGAACTACGGGCCGTCGAATTTCCTCTACTTCTGCGATGTGGCCTTGTTCCTCACGTGGATCTCCCTATGGACGGAGCGCTCCCTGCCTGCCTCCATGGCAGCGGTGGGCATCCTGATTCCACAATTGCTGTGGTGTGTGGATCTGGTGCTGCATCTGGTGGGCTTCACTTACACGGGCATGACGAATTACATGTTCGATGCGGGCAAGCCGCTTTTCCTGCGCCTGCTGTCCCTCTTCCACGGCTGGCTGCCCTTTCTGCTGCTCTACATTGTGGCCCGGCTGGGCTATGACCGCCGGGGGTTCAAGGCATGGACCGTCACCGCTGTGATCCTCTGTCTGGTGAGTTACTTTCTGCTGCCCGCTCCGGGCGATCTGCCCCCTGGCAGCGTGGAGGCGGTGAACGTGAACTACGTATTTGGGATCGATGACACGAAGGCCCAGACGTGGATGGCGCCGGGAGCCTATCTGGGGGTGTGGATGCTGGTCCTGCTGGTGGTGTGTTACATTCCCGCCAACTACTGGCTGAAGTCCCGCTATGGCCGTAAGGAGAGTGGCAGCCACTCCCGCCAAGAGTGTCACGAACTCTGAACCCCGATCTGGCCAAGGCCGATTCCACCTCCATCATGCCTTCCCTCACACTCAGTTCCGGACGAAAACTGGCCTACGCCGAATATGGCAACCCGGAGGGCGTGCCGCTGCTTTACTTCCACGGGTGGCCCGGCTCGCGGCTCCAGGGAGAGTTGTTTCATGAAGCAGGCGTCAAGCATGGGCTGCGCATCATCGCGTGCGACCGCCCCGGGCTGGGCAAGTCCGACTTCCAGCCAGGGCGGAAGTTGCTGGACTGGCCTCCGCTCATGGGGGAGCTGACGGAACACCTGAAGGTGGATAAATTCCACCTCCTGGGGGTGTCTGGCGGCGGGCCCTATGTGCTCGCCATGGCTCATACCTTCCCCCATCGGGTACTGAGCGCAGGTGTGATCTGCGGAGCGCCGCCCCTCCGGGAGGTGGGCACTGGAGAACTGATGTGGACCTACAAACTGGCGCTCTGGGGTCAGCGGCACACTCCCCTCTTGCTAGGTCCGGGACTGGCACTGGCGGCCAAGTTCCTGGGCCTGCCCAAAGATCACAAGGCCACGCGGATGCTCCTGAAGAAACAGTGTGAGCGAGACCAACTGGCCATGGAAGACGGGCGGCTCTACACCATCATGACCAATGCGGGCCGGGAGTCCCTGCTCTCCGGGGCCAAGGCCGTGTCAACAGACGGGAACATCTACTCCTCAGATTGGGGCATCGATTTCGCCGCTGTGCAGTATCCGGTGCGCTACTGGCATGGCGGGCGGGACACAAACATCCCCGTCAGCCTCGTGGAACGCTTCGTGGCCAAACTGCCAAAATCCGAGCTGACAATCCTGCCGGAGGAGGGGCACTACTCCCTGCCCATGCTCTGTGGCGGCCAGATCGTGGCGGAACTGGTCACACAATCTGCTGGCACAAAGGCACCACGGGAGCCAGCATGATGACATGAGTACGGAGGAGAAGCCAGGCAAGTCCAGCTCCACCGGGGGCTGGGTGACAGCACTTCTCGCCATCGTGATTCTCTATTTGGCCAGCCCGGGTCCCGTCGCTGTGGCCTATCGGAAAATGAAGGTGGGCCCCCCGCCTAAGTGGATCGTGACGAGCATGGCTCCCATCGAATGGGTGTACTTCCGGGTGCCCGTGGTCAAAAAAGCCTACGACGCCTATTTCAGAGCGCTCGGGGTTGATCCATGACCTTCATCTTGATTATCCGCCCTTCCCCATCGAACACATGCCTCCTATGAGCCAAATCTCCGCACGCATCACTGAGGACATGAAGACGGCCATGAGAGCCAAAGACACGGTGGCTCTCAACGTGGTCCGCGCCCTCAAATCTGCCATCAAGTACGCCGCGATCGAGAAACACGGGGCTGACGCCGATCTGGACGACGCCGAAGCGCTCGTGGTCGTGCGCCGCGAGATCAAAAAGCGGCAGGACTCCATCTCCCAGTTTGAAACCGCTGGCCGCACGGACCTCGCCGACACGGAGAAGGCTGAAGTGGCAGTGCTGGAAAAATACCTGCCCGCCGCCATGAGCGAGGCAGACCTGATCAAGCTCATTGAAGATGCCATCGCCGAAACCGGTGCCGCCTCCAAGAAAGACATGGGCAAGGTCATGAAGCTCGTGCAAGAGCGCAGCGAGGGCCGGGCCGACAACAAGCTGATCAGCACCGAAGTCTCCAAGCGGCTAGCGTGACCCGCTGCGCGGGAGACAGACCCGCTGCGCGGGAGACAGACACGCTGCGCGGGAGACTCAAGACTAGAAGACACAAGACGTAAGACATGATCAAAGACTCCAGACGGCCAGACATCAGACTCCAGAGCTGAGGATGCGGCAGCGCCCCTTCCTTGGAAACT
>JBGGMQ010000904.1:0-3957 GCA_041287975.1 Verrucomicrobium sp.
GTGATAAGGCATCGATAAAAAAAGGTGAGTGGGTGGTTACAAATAACTGTGAGCCGCCCGCCTCAGCAATTTGTTTCATTTGTTGTGCCAACGGCTGCAGAAGTTGGTGGTGCAGACCGTTCTCCGGCTCTTCGATGCCAATTAGGGGCGCAAGCTCTGGATCCTCGAAAAGCAGTAGATAAGCAAGCATTTTCAAGGTTCCGTCGGACATGTCCTGTTGGTAAAACGGGTCCTTGTACCCTTGTTCGTTGATCTGTATTAGCAGTCGGTTGTCGGGAGATTTTTTGTGTGTTATACTCGAAATCCCCGGAATCTTTAGCGCAATTGAATGCAAAACGTTTGAAAAACGGTCAGGTCTTTCGCGTTCCAAATGCATCAGATAATTTGCGATGTTGTCGCCGGTCCGATTTAAGTGCTTTTGTGCTGCCGAACTCGGCAGACTTCTAGCTTTGTCGGCGACGAAGTAAGAAAGATACCATCCTTCGAGAAATTTTCGGAATCCGACCACGCGTGGGTGTTCTGTAAGATTTCCCAAAGTTGTAATGCCAAGCTTTCGTAGGTCTTCCAACTGGACTTCCTCTTTTCGAGATCCTTCCTCTTTGTCTGTGCTCTCCCCAGCCCAGGCAAACCCCTTTCCGTGTTCTAATTGCAGAAATGGAAATGGCTGACCATGCTTTTGGCCTTTGCGCCTCTGGCGAAAACGTTCGTACACTACTATGGGCCTGCCCTTTTCCAGATCTATATGGAGAGTGTAACTAATCGGGCGGGAGTTTTTATCTTCCCGAAAGTATACTTCAAATTCAATTGGTCCGGATTGATCCCTCGTGTGAAGACGTTCAAATCCACCTCTGTGCGGTTCGTCGCAAGCCGCCTCCACTCCCAATCTTAGTGCATCTCCAAGGAATCCAAGAGCATCGACCAGCGTGGATTTCCCCGCGCCATTTGGCCCAATCAGGGCCAGCATTCGAGGCAACGGATTTGCTTGGCGATTCTCAAATGTTCGGCCTAGAGCGACTTCTCTTAGAGCGCGGTAATTGCGAATTTTTATGCCCTCAAGTAGTGCCATAGGGTGCTCCGTTCACTAGATTTAGAAAAGTGTAGTCGAAATTGAGTTGAAGGGAAAGTTCGGTTTCACGAGAGACCATTGTGACGTCTGCTACTTCTCCAGGCGGACCATGAGGTCTTTGCTTTCGACGGTGCCGCCGACGATGACGATGATCTCTTTGACCACGCCGGCGGTGGGGGCGGTGACGGTGGTGAACATCTTCATGGCTTCAAGGGTAAGGAGGGCGTCGCCTTCTTTGACTTTGGCACCGACGTTGACAGCGATGCTGGCAACCATGCCGGGCATGGGGGCACCTACCTGAAGTGGATCGTTGGCGTCGGCCTTGAGGCTGGTTTTCACCTGCTTGGTGACGGACTTGTCTGCGATCTGCACGTGGCGGGGGTAGCCATTGAGCTCGAAGATGGCGGTGCGCAAGCCGTTGTCGTTGGGCTCGGAGACGTTCAGCAGACGGGCAAAGAGGGTCTTGCCTTCTTCCAGGGTGATGGTGATTTCCTCTCCATCCTTCAATCCATAGAAGTAAGCGGAGCTGGGGAGTACGCTGACATCACTGTAGGCGCTGCGGAACTTCACAAAGTCCGAGAACACCTGAGGATACATGAGGTGGCTGTAGAGGTCGTCCTCAGTCACCTCCGCAGGGGCTACGCCCAGCATGGGGGCGAGGGAGGCCTTGGTCTTGGCGAGGTCCACTTTCTCGGCGCGCTCGCCAGGGCGGTTGGTGAAGGGCTTGCGCTTGCCGAGGATGATCTTTTGCACATCGGCGGGCCAGCCGCCCATGGGTTGGCCAAGGCCACCCTGGAGCATGTCGATGACACTCTCCGGGAAGCTGGTGCCGGGGGGCAGGCTCTTCAGGTAGCTGCGGGCTTCGCCGGACTTCACGCCCCGGGTCACCATGAACATGCACATGTCTCCCACCACTTTGCTGGAGGGGGTGACCTTCACGATGTCGCCGAAGAGGTCGTTCACCTCGGCATACATGCGGGCGATTTCGGGCCAGCGCTGACCGATGCCCATGCTCTCGGCCTGTTCCTTGAGGTTGGTGTACTGGCCACCAGGCATTTCGTGGAGGTAGACCTCGGCAGTGCCGTAGGGTTCGGCAGTGTCGAAGGGCTTGTAAAAGGCTCGAACCGCGGCCCAGTAGTCGCTGAACTCTTGAAGGGTGTCTGAATCCAGGCCCGTTTCACGGGGGGTGTGCTGGAGAGCGGCCACGATGCTGTTCAAGTTCGGCTGGCTGGTGCAGCCGGAGAGGCTGGAGAGGGCGGCGTCGCAGACGTCCACGCCAGCTTCTGCGGCCATGAGGATGCTGCTGGCATTCAAACCGCTGGTGTCATGCGTGTGGAAGTGGATGGGAATGCCGATCTCCTCCTTGAGCGCCTTCACCAGTTTCTTCGCAGCCATGGGGCGGCAGAGGCCGGCCATGTCCTTGATGCAGAGCATGTGAGCACCCATCTTCTCCAGCTCCTTGGCCAGCTTCACGTAGTACTGCAGGGAGTACTTGTCGCGCTTGGGATCCAGGATGTTGCCGGTGTAGCAGATGGTGCCTTCGCAGATGGACTTGGTTTCTTCGCGGACCGCCTGCATGGCCTCAGTGAGGTTAGGCAGGTAGTTGAGGCTGTCGAAGATGCGGAAGATGTCCATCCCGCTCTCGGCGGCGTGCTTGATGAAGCCGCGCACGACGTTGTCGGGATAGTTCGTGTAGCCAACGGCGTTGCTGCCGCGGAAGAGCATCTGGAAGCAGATGTTCGGGATGCGCTCGCGCAGGTCGCGGAGACGTTCCCAGGGGCACTCACGCAGGAAGCGCATGGCCGTGTCGAAGGTGGCGCCGCCCCACATTTCCATGGAGAACAACTGGGGAGCCCGGCGGGCCACGGCCTCGGCAATGGCGAGCATGTCGTAACTGCGCACGCGGGTGGCGAGCAGCGACTGGTGGGCGTCGCGCATGGTGGTGTCCGTCAGCAGCAGGCGCTTCTGCTTGCCCACCCACTCGGCGAATTTCTCCGGCCCGAGTTTGGTGAGGAGTTGCTTGGTGCCCTCTGGCGGGGTGGCGAGCAGGTCATAGGCGACTTTGGGCGCGGCGGCGAAAGCCTTTTCTGGCTTGTAGCCTTTGGCATTGGGATTGCCGTTGACCGTGACGTCGGCCAAGTAGCTGAGCAGCTTGGTGGCGCGGTCTTTCCGCTTCTCGAACTGGAAGAGCTGCGGGTTGGTATCGATGAAGCGGGTGGTTGCTTTGCCTTCGACGAAGATGGGGTTGGAAATGACGTTTTCCAGGAAGGGGATGTTCGTCTTCACCCCGCGGATGCGGAACTCGCGCAGGGCGCGGTTCATGCGGCTCAGGCTCTGCTGGTAGGTACGGCCGAAGGTGGTGACCTTCACCAGCATGGAGTCGTAGTAAGGCGTGATGACGGCATTGTTCGTGCCGAGGGCGCCGTCAAGGCGCACGCCGAAGCCGCCGGCGCTGCGGTAAGTAAGGATCTTGCCGAAGTCAGGCGTGAAGTTGTTCTCCGGATCTTCCGTGGTGATGCGGCATTGGATGGCGAAGCCGCTCTTCTCGATCTTGTCCTGATCTGGCAGGCCCAGGGGCTCTTCATGAAGCTTGTAGCCTTGGGCGATGAGGATCTGGCTGCGTACGATGTCGATGCCGGTCACTTCCTCCGTCACAGTGTGCTCCACCTGGATGCGGGGATTCATCTCGATGAAATACCAGTCACCGCTTTCGACATCCACGAGGTACTCGACTGTGCCGGCGTGGGAGTACTTCACCTCACGGGCAATGTTCACAGCAGAGGCACAGAGGCCGTCGATGATGTTTTGATCAATGCCGTAGCTTGGGGCTTGCTCGATCACCTTCTGGTGGCGGCGCTGGACCGAGCAGTCGCGCTCATGCAGGTGCAGCA
>JBGGMQ010000905.1:0-3250 GCA_041287975.1 Verrucomicrobium sp.
ACTGCCTGGAAGCAAGCATCTGCGCGTGCGCTTCTGCCAGGTGGAGAGCGTGGCCCAGCTGGAAGGCATTGCCGAAGAGTACCTGACCAAGGCGGACTCGCTCGCGTTTGCAGCGTAGATGCCTCTGTGACAAGGTGCTCGTTTTGGTCCTGTTACTGATTCCCAATTCCATCCATGTACGCATCCAATCCCTGGTTCTGGGCAGCTCTATTTGCCACCATTGGCCTTTACAAGCTTGAGCTCTTTGCGTCTCTCCTGAACCTCAAAGCCCTCTCGCCAGTGGTGCCGGAGAGGCTCAAGGACTTCGTGACCGAAGAGGTTCATGAGCGAACACTGGAATACGCCCGCACCAATGCCAGGGCAGACTTCCTGGAAAGCAGCGTGCAGTTGGTACTGTTCATCACCTTCTGGTGGTGCGGCGGCTTCCGGTATGTGGACGAATGGGTGCAAGGGCTCGGGTGGGGCGCGATTGCCTCCGGTCTGACCATCTTTGCACTGCTCTATCTGGCGCAGTCACTCCTCAGCCTGCCATTCGACGCCTACAACACTTTCTGGATCGAGGCAGAGTTTGGCTTCAACCGGACCACTGTGGGGACATTCATCCTGGATCGCGTGAAAGGCACCCTGATCCTCGCCATCCTCGGCCTGCCCCTGCTCGGCTTCATCCTCTGGCTCTTCATGCATGTGCCCCTGGCGGCGATGTATGCCTGGATCACGCTCACGGCCGTTTCCCTGCTGATGACTTTCCTCGCTCCCCGGCTGTTGTTTCCCCTGTTCTACAAGTTCGAGCCTCTGCCAGATGAAAATCTGCGGGCGGCCATCATTGCACTCAGCCATCGCTTGAATTTTCCCGTTACTGAAGTGAGCCTGGTGGACGGCTCCCGTCGCAGCTCCAAGGCCAACGCTTTTTTCACCGGCTTCGGCAAACTGAAGCGCATCGCCCTGTACGACACCCTGGTAGAAAATCACTCGCAGCCCGAGATTCTCGCCGTGCTGGCCCATGAAATCGGGCACTCCAAGCGCAAGCACGTACCGAGGCAGGTGGCACTCTCCCTGCTGACCAGCGGTCTGATGTTTGGCATCCTCCATTTCGCCGTGCATGATCCCCGATTGAGCGCCGCCTTCGGCGTGACCTCCGGCTCCGTCGCCTGGAGTCTGCTGTTTTTCTCCATTCTGTACGCACCTCTCAGCACGGCCATTGGCTGGATCAGCGGCTCCATGAGCCGGAAGTTCGAGTATGAGGCTGACGCCTTTGCCAAGGATGCCATGGGCAGCCCGGAGCCAATGGTGAATGCGCTCACAAAACTGAGCCGGGATCATCTGAGCAATCCCACTCCCCATCCGGTCTACATCTTCCTGCACTATTCGCATCCGACCGTACTCCAGAGAATGGAAGCTTTGCAGAGTTGAGCCCTCTCCCATACTGGTGCGGCGCAAAAAAGAGATGCAGAGATTGTGATTTTCAACGTATATTAAAATCGCAATAGGCTCGAGCCATTTGCGAATGTATTGAGTATCATGGCTATCACGTTGCAATGCCCCAACTGCGGGGGAGTTTTCCTCACCTTGCAGCAAAGCAACGGGCTCATGGAAATCTGCCCGCATTGCGCCGTTTCCTCTCCCCGCGAGTATTTCCGCGAAGCTCGTGGTGCCGCTCCGAGCAGAGGCAGGACGGCGCTACCCTCGCGGCGCGAGACAGGTGCACCTCCCGGTCATCAGCCGCACCAGACCCCATCGCAGCAGCCAGCCCCCCATCCTGCGCCTCCGGTCAGCGCCCCACCGTCAGCAGCGATACCGACCCCCTTCTTTGCGGCGGCGCCTCCTGCACCCGCCCCGATCGCGACACCGTTCTCAACGGCTGCTCCGGCTCCGTCCCCCGCGCACTATTATCCTCAGCAGATCCCGCAGCCACCTCCACCCGATCCCCCACAGAGCTTTCCTTCTGCCCCGGTGACGGCGATCTATCCGCCTGCACCGGAGGCTCCTGCCCCCGTCGGCATGCCGCTGGAGTTTCCGCATGTGTTCTGGGACGAGGCGGTTCAGCCATCCGCCCCAGCTGCGCCGTTGCCACTGAGCCACCCGGCCTTTTCGCAACCGCAGCCAGAGGCGGTGCTGCCCACATTTTTCATCCAGCCCCCCGGGAGCCCCCTTCAGCCCGCAACTCCCGCAAGCCACAGCCCTGAAGTCGCAGCGCCCACTTGGGCACCGCCCCCGTCGCCTGTTGCGGCTTGGGAAGCAGCGCAAGCACCCTCGCCACCCGTCGAGAGCGCCCCTTGGGCTCCTGCTCCGCCAGCGCAACCCGGTCTGTCATGGGAAGCAATGCAAGCGCCCTCGCTGCTAGTAGCAAGCACTCCCTGGGCATCGGTCCCACCTGCGCCACAGGAGGAGGCTCCGACCTTCGCATCCGCCTTTGCCCCTGCCCCTCCGCCAGCAACTCAGGCTTCGGCAGCCTCCCCATTCCTGACCACGGCGGAGCCTCCGACTCCACCGCGTGCGGCGGAGCCTACCCCGCCCCCTGCGGCGGAGGCTCCGCCAGTCACGCCATGGTCGCCCTTTGCATGGAGCCCTGTTCCTGACGACCCTGAAGGCGCAGCCGCCCAGCCACCTGCGCCCCTGGCCCCTCCAGTGCAAACGGCAGCGTTCGTCTGGCCGCCCACCCTGCCTGCCACACCCGTTGACCCGACTGCGGCGAGCTTGGCCCAGTCCCCGGCACCCGTGCCCGTGCCTGCATCATCCCCGCCCTGGCCACCCCTCATTGTTGCCCCACCCCAGCATGAACCCGTGGGCTGGCCTGCCGATCTCCCACATCCACCCGAAGATCCGGTCAATCATCCTCCACCCTCCTGGCCGGGATTGGGGCTCGATGAGAAGGGCCTGCGAAACCACCCTTTTGCAAGCCTCTTTGGAAGATCCTCACCCCAGGAGTCCGGCGAGCCTTTTACGGCCTCCGAGCTGCTGCAAACGAATGATTCTCTGGACGCCTATACCCCCCAGGCAAAGCCCAGAAGCACCATCGGCGCCTACCTGCTGCTTTTCACCGTCCTGGGCGGCATCGCCTGGTTCGTCTGGAAAAACAAGAGCCAGTTTTTCCCGGGCCTCGATGAAACAACCCCCACCTCCGCACAGGGAGATGCCAGGAACAAACTCCCTGCGCTCGATGCCAGCAAAGTGCCCAACGACCAGGACTCGCCTGAGGCCGCCGACCTGGCGGGCAACGTCGCCGGAGCCGAGCGGGTTGCCAACGTCGTCA
>JBGGMQ010000906.1:0-2907 GCA_041287975.1 Verrucomicrobium sp.
GCGTGGCCATCCGAATCCCGATCTTCCCGGAGAAGGCACCAAATGGCTGCGAGGGCCCTTTGGCTACGCCATGTCCTTCGATGGGCGCACGGGGTATGCCGAAACACCGTTTCCAGGGATTGCAGGCAACGCGGCACGTACGGTTTCGCTTTGGGTGCGAGTCCCCCGTGAGTTTGATGTGAATCAGGGCCATGGCATCGTCAGTTGGGGTACGCTTCAGCAGGGAGGTGCATGGCAGCTCTCGGCCAACGGCATTCCACAAGATGGTCCCATTGGCCGTATCCGCATCGGCACCTACCAGACCGGGGCCGTGGTAGGCTCCACGGATTTGCGCGATGGCAACTGGCATCACGTCGCTGTTGTGATGTATGGCGGGGCCCGTGCCAACGAAGTGAAGAACGTCCTCTTCTATGTCGATGGCAAACCCGAGCCTATCGCCAAGCGATCCCTTCGCGAAGTCGACACGGACATCGCCAACGCCAACCACGGAGTTTGGATCGGTCGCAACGTTTCCTTCCCTCTCTCCGCCAACAACTCCAGACACAGTTCCAAGTTCTTCCGGGGTGAAGTGGACGAAGTCTACATCTTTGACTCCGCCCTCCCTCACGACGCGATTGTCCGTCTCATGAGGGACAACGAGCCGCCGCCTTGATGGGAGGCGGTTCTTGGAGTGATGGAGTGATGGAGTGATGGAGTGATGGAGTGATGGAGCTGTTGGTAGTTCAAGGTTTACCTTGCTCAGTCGAGCCACGGTGAAGGTTTGTTCTGGGGTTTGTCGATCTACAAGCTCGTAAGGCGAACGAAGAGGGTTGGAGTACCGACTTTAGTCGGCGCAGTTTCAGAGTCAGTTCAGTTCGCATTGCCAGGATGCCAGTCCACGTTAGTTCCTTGAATCGGGCTTGAGAAAGGCCGCTACCGTACCGTGCGGGGAGCCTCCCACAGGGACGAAGCATCCTGACCCGCTTAAAAGCGGAACTCCAACCCTCTTCGTTCACCTCGCGCGGTCGGAGCTCGACAAGAGCCTGAAGGCATTCAGCGTGCAGCGCGACCGAGGCAATCTAAAGATTGAACTGCCAAACAGCTTCCACCGCTCCAGCACTCCGACAACCAAGAACGAAGAACCAACAACTCCTCACTCGTGTCGCAGCGCTTCCACCGGATTCATCTTCGCAGCGCGCATGGCAGGATAGATTCCAAATGCAATGCCTGTGATGACAGAGATGGAAAACGCCAGGGTAGGAGCCCAGGCCTTGATAACGGTGGTGACGCCAGCGAAGTGACTGATGGCAATAGGAATGCCCAGCCCCAACACCACGCCGATGACTCCGCCGGCTCCTGCCAGGAGGACGGTCTCGATGAGGAACTGCAGCACGATGTCCGTCTGCCGGGCACCCAGTGCGCGGCGGATGCCGATCTCACGGGTGCGTTCTGTCACGCTGGCGAGCATGATGTTCATGATGCCGATGCCACCGACCAGCAGGGAGATGGCGGCAATGCTGCCCAGCACGATGCTGAAGATGCGCTTTGTCCGCTCTGCCTGCCTTAGCAGCTCCATCGGCACCGTCACACGGTAGTCTTCATTGGGGTGGTTGCGCGCCAGGAGATGCCGGATGGCATCCGCCCGGGTCACCACTTCCTTCACGTCATTCACGCGGACGATCGCATCATGAAACTCCACCTTCTCGGCGTCAAAGCTGCCACTGCGGAAGCGGAAGAACGTATCACCAAACTGGTCCATCAGCGTGCTGAAGGGAATGATGAGCTGGGCGAGACTGTTGCTGTTGGAGGACTTGTTGCTGCCTCCACCGCTCTCGGACGTGGCCCGCTGGCTTTCGTCCTCAATGATGCCGACGATCTGGTAGTAAAAGCCGCGCACCCTCAGTGACTTTCCGACCGGGCTGGCGAGAGGAAACAACCGTGCGGCGGTGGTCTCATTGATCACGCAAACGGGCAGCTTTTCATTCTGCTCGAGGTCGGTGAAGAACCGGCCCACCACCATGCGCCGGTTGCGCATCTCGGGGTAGATGGGCAGCGCCCCAATGATGCTCGCATCCACATTCTGCGATTCGTTCCAGAGGTACTCGCTGATGATGCGGCTGGGCACCACCACGGACACTCCGGGAATGGTCTGGCGGATCTGGTCGATGTCTCGTGTGTTCAGGCCATATTCGATGACCATGCTGCGTGCCTGCTGGGCCGGACCCTGGTTGTCGGGCGGCTTCACGCTTTCCAGGATGATGTTTTGTGACCCCAGCTTGCGGATCTGCTCCTGCGCTTCATGGCTGGCCCCCTCACCAATGGCGAGCATCGCCACCACAGAGGCCACGCCAAACACCACGCCCAGTGCGGTCAGCATGGAGCGCAGCTTGTGCAGCCAGATGCTCTTCGAACCCAGCACGATCGACCGCCACATGTGCTGTGGGGAGACGGCAAGCCGGAGGATGGGATGGGCGGCGAGGGAAAACATCAGACAGACAGAAAGTGGATCAATGAACCAAAGCCGCGGGTTCTGATTCAGTGAGAGGATCGATCTCTCCTTCCACGGGTATGCGGAGGTTCGATGTGCCTGTGATGCCCTGGTACCGGTCGGCTGCAGCGCCGCGTTCATCGCGATCCACCTCGCCATCTCTCAGCCGGATCACACGTGTGCAGCGTTGCACCATACGCTCGTCGTGCGTCACGAAAACCATGGTCTTGCCCGCTTTGTTCAGATCGTCAAAGATGCCCAGAATCTCCTGGCCGGACTTGGAGTCCAGGTTGCCCGTAGCTTCATCCGCCAGGATCACGAGAGGATCATTGGCCAGGGATCTCGCAATGGCCACACGTTGTTGCTGCCCTCCACTCAGCTCATTGGGACGGTGGTGCAGGCGATGACTCAGACCCACCTGGGAAGCGAGGCGGATGGCG
>JBGGMQ010000907.1:0-4045 GCA_041287975.1 Verrucomicrobium sp.
TCATCATCCCCGTCTTCATTGTGGAAGCCCTGCCGCTCCAACTCCAGCTTCAGCTGCTCAAGCGTCTGAGCCAGCGTGAGACCTTTGCGATTGGCGCGGTTGGTCTCTTCTTCGTCCAAGTTTACTTTGATCTCAGACACCCCTGCCGAGCCTACGCTCCCATCACTGGCAGGTCCTTCAGATTCGCTTTCATCATCCGCACTCACTGCCGTTCCGGTCAGACTCTTGGCCACGCGGGCACTGAGGCTGAAAGTCGGTCCGTTCACTTGCACGACATGATTGATATCACCCAAGGCCACCATGGCCCCCATGGAGGTCCCCGCCCCTGTGGTGGCGGAGATCACCGCTTTTTTGCCACCGCCGCTCAATGCGGTGAAAAGACGACCACCCTCGGCGGACTCCACGTACACCCGCTCGTCATCCGTACTGGTGAGCAAAAAGGAACCCGTCCCTCCAAGCAAGGGGGCCACGAAGTAGCCTCCCGAAAACGGATGGTAGTTGATACCCTTGTCTTTGCGAAAATCAATCTTGTAGACCAATACCTGCGCCGTGGCAGAGGAGGCCGCGACAGCACAAAAAAGGGCCACCAGGAGGGGGAATAGGCGGATCATTCTACAAAAACTAGAGGTCGCGCCCTTTGGTGTCAAACCTTGTTGGGTGGCAGAGGCGACAAAATTCAGCCGCGTTTCCCTCTTGGCATCTTCCCGCCCGCCGTGGACAATTCCCACCAACGGTCGCTCAGCGACATTCACTCGTGATATTGCGCTCCCGCTCACTCCATCGTGCCTGCGCCTTCCCGCGCCCCAAGGGCTCGGCGCTCATGGTCGTGCTTTGGGTGCTGGCGCTGCTCTCGTTCCTGGTGGTCACCACGATGATGATCACCATGCAGGACGTGGAGAACGTCGTGGCCAGGAAGCTCGTCTTTCGCGCCCGGCAGCTGGCCGAGATGGGAGTAGCGGTCGGCAGCCACCCCATGGTGAAGCCCCAGGATCCCCTCCTCCATCGCAAGGTCAATGACACGGAGTGGTATCACGTCATTGTCTCGACGGAAGAGGCCCGCCTGAATTTGAATTCCCTCCTGACTGAGGAGAGACGCCCCACTCTGGAGCGCGTCTTCACCCGCGGAGGCTTGCGCCCCGCCGATGCCTCCGCGTTGGCGGATGGGCTCATGGACTGGGCCGACAGCGACGACCTCCGCAGGTTGCAAGGCGCTGAGCGGCAGGACTATGAGCGTGCCGGTTTTGCCGACCGACCGCTCAACCGCCCCTTTCGTACTCTGGATGAAGTACTGCTGGTCAAAGGCATGAACTCACTGGCCGAGGTGATTCCCGACTGGCAGAAGCTCTTCACCCTTTGGGGTGATGGCCGCGTGGACATCAATGAAGCCCCGGCGGAGGTCATCGCCATTGTCGCGGATGTACCCATGTCAGTCGCGGAGACGCTCGTGGCGGTGCGCGATGGCCGGGATGGCATTCACCAGACTGAGGACGATCTCCCGTTTGAAAGCATTGAGGACGCGCTCACTTTACTCGGTCTGGGTGGCGATCAACGCACCGCCGCCACCGCGTGGTTCAGCCTCAAGGGGAGCACCTTGCGCATTGAGAGTGTGGGGCATGCAGCCGACTACGCGCGCGGCATCGCGGTGGTGATGCGGAAGGACCCCACCCGCCCTTCCATATTAGAATGGCGGGAGTTCACCGTGGAGTGATGGCCAGTGCATTGTGCCAGACTTCCTCTTCTTTCTGAAAAACCAGGAAATTAGACTGGCTCGAACTAAGTCTCTCCCTTACCTTTTCTACTTTCTGTATGGGAGCCTCTCCGCAACTTCAAGGCATGCGTCTACCGGGTGAAGAAACCTGGGAGACGTGGCTTCTTGATGCCCGCGGCGTCTGGCAAAAGTCTGCCAGGGATGAGAAGGCACCCGAGCATATTTTCGCCATCGACTTGTGCTCCTTGGACAGCAGCCCGTTCTGGGCCCCGGCTGGCTCAGAAGACCGCCTGGCAGAAACGGCAGCGCTCCGCTGGGAGGCCATGGGACTGGAGGCAGATGGCAATGCGGGTGGAGGTCAGCAGTGGGCTCACTGGTTGATCGCCTCTGTCGAAGACCGGCTGCTCGTCGGCACCATCGCTCTTGCCGAAGATGCGCGTGAAGATGTCTGGGGCAAGTCGCTCCCCTCCACCTTTGAAATCAGTGCCCGACTCTACCCCATCCCCAATGATGCTGCGGCCATCTGGATGGAACTGGGCAGGCTCGTGATGGCCATTGAGCGCAATGGCCAGTTGTTGCACACGACCGTGCTCGCATCCCGGAAGCTGGATGCCTCTGCGGCGGGTGAAGTCCGCGATTTGATGATGGGGCTCGAGATGCAGGGGTTGTTGCCCACTTTGCAGGGCGTGCATGTATGGGCCTCTGCCGAGCCGGGCTTCGTTCCTGCATTGCAGTCAGCTCTGGGCACGAAGGTGACTGAGGAGTCCAAGCCGAAACCCCATCCGCCGCATCAACCCAGTGGACTGATTCCTCCCGCGGCTGCAACCATACGGCGTCAGCTAGCTCAAGCCCGTCGACAAACCCTTTGGCTCATTGCTGCGACCTGTGCGGTGTTATCCTTCTTCGCGGCGTGGACGGGCTGGCTCATGTGGCGACAGCAGCAGCTGGATGCCGGCCTCGCCAGGCTGAAAGTGCATGCCCCACAAGTCGCCAAGGTGCGGGAATCACAACTGCGCTGGCAGGCTCTTGAGGCCGCCACGGATCCGCAGACCTACCCTGTGGAAGTCTTCGACCAGATCGTCGCCCTGCTGCCGGAAGAAGGCATTCGCTTTACCGACTTCACCCTGGACCTCGACAAGATCACCATCACAGGTGAGGCCACCTCTGCCATGCATGCCTCCAAGTTTCAGGCCGATGTGAAGGGCAGCGAGGCACTCCATCGTTTTACCTTCAACACTCCCGTGCCTACGATCCGCAACGACAACCGCGCCATCTTCCGGGTGGAAGGTTCAACCGAGGGAGGCGGGACCGATCATGCGCCCCAGTGAACGCCGGCTGGTCATCATCTTCTGCGCCATGCTCATTTTCGTGGCCGGACTGATCGGTTCACAGCAACTGCTGAGCTGGCAGCGTGCGCTGAAGTCGGGGGAAGACAAGGCTGACCTCGCAAGGATGGAGTCAGAGATTCTCATGGCCCAGTCCGCAGACTGGAACGCACGTGCCGACTGGATCAACCAGACGCAGCCCACACTGAAGGATGCTCTTGAGGCCAACCAGGAACTGAGCCGTGCGGAAGACCTCGCCCGCGAGCGTGGTCTGGAGACGATCAACAAGCAGCTGCTCGAGCCGGAAAAGACAGATGTCTTTCAGCAGATCGGGTTCACCATGACGGTGAAAGGCCAGCTGCCAGAGGTCTTCCGGTGGCTTCACCGTATGCAGTCCCCTGCTGACTTCCGCGTTATTCCCTCGCTCAAGGTGGCTCCGGACAAACAGGACGCCAATCTCGTGGTCGCCACCGTCCAGTTCTGGCGCTGGTACCAGCCCCCGGCTCCGGTGACTGCCGGCGGCCCTCCTTGAGCACGCCTTCGTTTTTCCTTCCTGCTACGTGACTGACTGACAGCATCTCATTTGAGCCCCATGTCCCCCACCCCCTACGCTCTTTGGATCCAGTGCCTGGCTTTTGCCATGCTCGCCAGCCTGGCCGCGCCTGCCAGCGCCCAAGGCCCAGGCCCCACACCGCCGCCGATGCCAACGCCGGCACCGATTCCAGGAAACAACCCTCCCACCATCCGGCCGCAGCCAGCCCCGGTGCAGCCTCCCGGCAGTGTCACGGGCCCCCGCGCTCCCTCCGCTGGCCGCGGCCAGCGTCTGCAGTTCACTGCCGCGCCTTTGAGTGAGGTGATCGAACTCTACCAGAGCCTCACCGGCAAACTGATCGTGCGGGATCCCAAGGTGGAGAATGTCACGGTCACAATTGAAACGAGTGGTGTGGTGCCTCCCGCAGAGGCGATCGAGTTCATCGTGACCAGGCCGCGACGGGTCGCCGTCAACGAGGTG
>JBGGMQ010000908.1:0-4520 GCA_041287975.1 Verrucomicrobium sp.
TGCCGTAAACCTGGAGCCAGCCAGCTTCGCGCAACACTTTGCCGTCTGACTTGAAGGCATCTTCGCCAATACGCGAGATGCGAGTGGTGACATCGAACTCGGCAGCCGGGAAAAACACGGCCAGGAAACGGCGCAGCACCATGTCATAGAGCTTCTGCTCCGCTTCATCCAGGCTTTTGGGGGGAGGCTGCCCGGTGGGGATGATGGCAAAGTGGTCGCTGACCTTGCTGGTATCGAAAACACGGCGGTTCGGCCGCACCCAGTCCTCATCAAGGATCTTGTCGCAGAAGGGGCGCAACTCCACGGGGAACGCTCCGGCCTTGGTGGCGGTCAGTTCTGAGAACCCACGAATGGTGCTCTTGACGGTCGGAATGTAATCGTTCGGCAGGTAGCGGGAGTCGGTACGAGGGTAGGTGAGGGCCTTGTGTTTCTCGTAGAGAGCCTGGGCGAGCTGGAGGGTGCGTCGGGCACTGAAGCCAAAGCGGTTGCTGGCTTCGCGCTGGAGGCTGGTCAGATCGTACAGCAGGGGAGCCACCTGACGGGTGGGCTTGGTGGTTTCCTCCACCACGGCCTTTTTTCCCGTGCAACGGGCCACGATGGCCTCGGCGGACTCCATGTCCCACAGGCGCTCCGCCTTCTGGTGCTCGTCGGTTTCGTCCTTTTTGAAAGTCTCGTCGAGCCAGCGGCCCGCGTATTCGCCCGCTTTCACGCCGAAGAGCGCGTGTACTTCAAAATAGGTACGGGGCTCGAAGGCGGTGATCTCCCGCTCGCGCTTGGCGAGGATGGTCAGGGTGGGGGTCTGTACGCGACCGACCGGCGTGAGACGGAAACCACCGTTGCGAGAGTTGAGGGCCGTGAGGGCCCGGGTGCTGTTGATGCCGACAATCCAGTCGCTCTCGCTACGGCACTTGGCCGCGTTGGCGAGAGGTTGCATGTCTTCATCCGTGCGCAGCTTGTCGAAGGCCTCCAAAATGGCACCGTTGGTCATCGACTGCATCCACATTCGGCTCACAGGTTTCTTGGAACCGGTGGCTTCAATGATATTACGGAAGATCAGTTCGCCTTCACGCCCGGCATCGCAGGCATTGATGATCTCATCGACATCCTTGCGCTTGATGAGGCGGGAAACCACCCGATAACGTTCGGCGGTCTTGTCGATGGGCTTGAGCTCAAATTTCTCCGGGAGAATGGGCAGGGTGGTGAAGCCCCAGCCAATTTTCTTGCCGTCTTTCATGGGCATTTCCTGCTCCAGCAGGTGGCCCACGGCGGAGGTGATGACGTGCGTTTCGTTTTCGAAAAAGTCGCTCTCCTTTTTAAAAGGAGTCATGCCGGGAGCCTTGGCAAGCGCGCGGGCAAGGTCCGCGGCGACGCTGGGCTTTTCGGCAATGATGAGGGATTTGGACATAGGAACAGGCACAAAGGCATACGAACGCCGGGGGTGTCAAGGGAAGAGAGGGATAAGGAAAGAGGGTAAAGGGAAAAGTCAGCCGAGGGAAGCAATAGAAAGCCTCCCACGGATGCATTAATGCCTTTCACGGCGTGAAAAGCGCTGCTTACCCCTTGACCCTTATCCCTTTTTCCTCGGCTATTGGAGCGCTTTCCCCTTCGTTTCCGGGGCAAACCAGACGAGGACCATTCCTACCACGTAGACGCAGCAGAGGACGGTGAACGCATTGGAGGAAGCCTGGAGGCGGGAAACATTGTCGCCGCCAAAGTAGGCGATGAGGTTGGCCAACTGGAGACCGCCGATGGCGGCAATGATGCGACCGACGTTGAAGCAGAAGCCCTGACCGGTGGCGCGTACAGCGGTCGGGAAGAGTTCTGGCAGGTAGAGAGGGAAGAATCCGTAGAATGAGGCCGTGAGCCCGCCCATGAGGAAGGCGCTGATGAAGTAACCGGTGTCGATCTGGGTGTTGAACTTGAAGTAGTAGATGCTGGAGGCCATCGCCGTGATGCAGCAGATGAGGTAGGTCTGGCGGCGGTTCAACATGTCAGCGAGCACTGGCGCGAGGAGGGCAAACACTGTCGCTCCGAAAGCTGTGCAAAGCTGGGTGTACTGCATGGGGTGGCTGTAGCCGTTCGGGTTCAACTCGGTGGACCACTTGGGAGCCTGCTGCGCTGCGCCCCAAGTTCCCAAGAGGGCGATCCCCGCCAGCGTGGCACCAATGATGAGGTTCGAGCGGACTTTACGGCGGCTTTCCTCTGTCATGTGACCAGCAGCGGTGGAGCGCTGCAGGTAGCGACGGACGGGAAGCAGGAAGCCCCAGATAATGATGCAGAAGCCTACGGCTGTGATGATCGTCGCAACACTCGTGCTGACGCCCATGGGGGACCAGGCCCAGATGATGACCATGGCCACGACGGCACCGAGTAGCACCCCCAGCAGATCTTGCGTGAGCCAATGCGATGTGGAACCCGTTTTCTTTTCTTCTTCCCACTTGTCTGATTCCGGGACGAAGAGACGAATGAAGAAAATGAGGACGGCCGGGAAGGCTCCGCTGATCATCAGGAATCGCCAAGCCTGGTTGTGCAGGAGATATTCAGTGAGCCATTGGGAGGCTCCCATGGCGGCGAAAGCGCCCTCCACGCTGCTGAGGAAGTTCACCATGCCGAGGCTCAAGAACGCCACGAGCAGGTAGCCGATGTTCGCGGCCGCGCCAATGGCACCCGCGACCCATGCGCGACTGCCTTTGGTCCAGAGTTCATTGACCAGCGCAACGCCCAGGGCCCACTCCCCACCCATGCCTAGTGAGGCGATGAACCGGAGGATGGCGATGTGCCAGGCCTCGGTGGCAAAGCCGCAGAGACCAGTAAAGATGGCGTAGGTGAAGATGGAGAAGGTCATGGCCTTCACCCGGCCGATGCGGTCGCCCAGCCAGCCGAAAAAGACGCCACCCGTGGCCGCACCGACCAGGAAGGTGGCAATGATGACTGTGAACCAACGGTCAACGTTGAGGGTAACCTGCGCCGCGTCGGCGGTGTTCGCGAGCAAGTCCTGAAGCGCCGGTTTGCCGATCAGGGGGAAGAGCCCCATTTCAAAGCCGTCGAAGAGCCAGCCCAGAAACGCAGCAGTGAGGGCCATGTTCCGGCCACGGGCATTGGGAGGGGGGATAGAAGCCATGTTGAAGGTTGGGAGAAGACGGGAGTGTGTGTATAAGGTCGGTCGATGAACGGATAGATACTGCCGAGGGTCGACCGCCTCACTAGGTGGTCGCGCCCGGGTAAAAGGCCAGAGCTAAACGCGTCTTTTTGCGGTAAGCTTGCAAGCGCCTTCTCAAGACAGAAGACTTGAAGACGAAAGACAGAAGACCTGAGGTCTGGGGTAGTCCGAGTGTCCCACCCGGTTTGGGAGCGGAACGGGGTAACGTGGAAGGAGGAAGAGCGTGTGACCGTCTGAGGTCGCGTGTTCCTTCGGCGACTGAACGGTTGGGACAACCGAACTACGGCCGCTTCGCGGAGATACAAGACCTGAGGCCGGGGGGAGTTCGAGTGTCCCACTCGGTTTTGGGCCGGAGTGGGGCGAAAGCAAATTGGCTGGCGACGTCGGGAGATCTGCGACGTCTGGCTGACTGCGCCCTGCGCCGCAGGTCCTGAAAACTGAAAACTTGAAACTGAAAACTCTCTTACGCTACATCCTCGAGCCCTAGCATCTTGATCACGTCGACTGGCACGCCTGGATAATCTCCGGCGAGGCTGATGTTGCCGACGTACCCGAGTTGTTTCCAAGTGGAGCTGTGGGTGTAGTAGCCGCCGAGGGCCAGTTTGCGGAACCTGCGGAAAAAGGTGCTGCCCACTTGATGCTCGGGTTTCACTTTGGCGGGATCGCAGATGTCATCCACGATCTCGATTCGCTGGGCCGCAGAGATGTCGACGAAGGTCTTTTCAAACCGACGGAAGCTCTCGGTGTTCAACCAGCCCAGGCCGCCGCGAATGACTTGGCCGTCTTCGCGTTTGTCCTCGTAGGGGGCGCTGCACCATTCATTGATGAACTCGGGTACACCGACTTCGCTGGCGGCAGGCCCGAGGTTGTCTTTGGGAAGGATGATGTCGGCCAGGACCGAGGTCGTCTTCAGTTCTTCCGGGGAGAACTGTTTGGTCCAAGGGTAAACGGGATTCAGATAGTCCGGATCCTGAATGGGGTCCCGCGTAGGCAGAGAGGGCGGAGCAGGCTCTGTCTCGTTGGGTACGGCCAGCACCGCCGGGGCGGCCGCAGTGCCTGCGGCAGTACCCGCGAACCACTTCAGGGCATCGCGACGGGAAAGAGAGGGGCGGTTGTCGGACATCGGAAGAAAAATGAGAAATTAGGAATGAGAAATGATGAATGGAAAACGACGACAGTGCCTGTCACCTAGCTAAAGAGCATCTTGAGACATCTTGTAAATCGTCCGGCAAAATCTTGTTAATCCTGTCTAAAAAGGGGCTCCTTAGATATTCCCACGCTTCATCTCCTCCATCAGGTACTCGCTGCTGCGCCAGGCGAGGGCGAGGATGGTGAGGGTCGGGTTTTTGTCGGGGTTCGA
>JBGGMQ010000909.1:0-2505 GCA_041287975.1 Verrucomicrobium sp.
CTGGCTGCCGGCACCGGGGCCGGTGCTGAAGGCGAGGGGGAGTACGCCAAGGCCGAAGGCGATGGAGGTCATGAGGATGGGACGCAGACGCTGACGAACGGCAAAGACGGCGCTGTCAATGAGCGTCTCTCCCGCATCGAACCGTTCCTTGGCAAACTCCACCACGATGATGGCGTTTTTGGCAGAGAGTCCGATGATGGTGATGAGGCCGATCTGGAAGTAGACGTCATTTGGCATGCCGCGAAGGGACACGGCGGCGAGTACGCCGAGGGCACCAAGGGGCATGTCCATCATGACAGAGAAGGGGATGGCCCAGCTTTCATAGAGTGCGGCGAGGCAAAGGAACACCATAAGAAGCGCGAGGGCGTAGAGGGGGCCGGAACTGGAACCGGAGAGGCGCTCTTCATAGGAAATACCGGCCCAGGTATAGCCAATGCCAGGAGGGAGCTTCTTGGCCAGTGCCTCCATGATGCGCATGGCCTCACCGGAACTGTGGCCTTTAGCCGCCTCACCACTGATCGCCACGGAAGGCGCACCGTTGAAGCGTTCGAGTTTCGGCGAACCCAGGATCCAGCGGGCATTGGCGAAGGCGGAGTAGGGCACCATGTCTCCACGGCTGTTGCGGATGAACCAGCGGCCGATGTCCTCGGGGGTCATGCGGAAGGGCGCATCGCCCTGGATGAAGACCTTTTTCACACGACCTTTGTCGAGGAAGTCATTCACATAACCGGAACCCCAGATGTTGGCGAGTTCCGTATTGATGCCGGCAATGGAGAGGCCCAGCGCGCTGGCCTTCTCTTCATCGATGTCCAGCTCAAACTGTGGGGTGTCGCTGAGACCGTTGGGTCGCACGCCAAAGAGAGAGGGATTCTGTGAAGCCATGCCGACGAGTTGGAGCCGTGCATTCATGAGGGCATCGTGCCCGAGGCCGGCTTGATCGAGCAGACGAAGGTCGAAGCCGCTGACATTGCCCAGCTCCTGCACGGCAGGAGGCGCGAAGGCGACAGCCATGGCTTCCTTGATTTGCATGAAGACACCCATGGTCTGGCCCTGGATGGCTTTGACGCCTTGATTGGGACCCTGGCGTTCCTTCCAATCCTTGAGGTGGGAGAAGGTGATGACCTGATTCTGACCCGCCCCGAAGAAGCTGAACCCTGCGACGCCGAAGACCCCGGCCACGGAGTCGCCATGTTTGTCGAGGAGGTAGTCCTCCATCTTTTGCACGACAGCCAGGGACTGCTCACGGGTCGAGCCGGGAGGCAACTGGGCAGCGGTGAAGATGACGCCTTTGTCTTCGTCAGGCAGGAAGCCGGTCTGCAGGTGCTTGAAGAGATAGACAACCCCCGCGGCGATGAAGCCGTACACGATGAGCAGGAAGGCGCTGCGCCGCAGCAAGTGTCCCACGCTTCTGGCATAAGCGTCGGCGGTGCGGTCAAACACCCGGTTGAACCAGCCAAAGAAACCGCGTTGTTTTTGGTGCGAACCTTTTTTCACCGGACGCAGCATGGTGGCGCAGAGAGCCGGGGTGAGTACCAGGGCAACGACGACGGAGAGCACCACGGCGGAGACGATGGTGATGGCGAACTGGCGATAGATCACGCCAGTCGAGTTCCCGAAGAAAGCCATGGGGACAAAGGCGGCACAGAGGACGAGGCCGATGCCAACGAGAGCACCGGAGATCTGGTCCATGGACTTCTGCGTGGCTTCGCGCGGGGCGAGACCTTCCTCCTCCATGACTCGCTCCACGTTCTCGACCACGACGATGGCGTCATCCACGAGCAAGCCGATGGCGAGCACGAGGCCGAAGAGGGTGAGGGTGTTCAACGTAAATCCCGCTGCTGCCAGCACGCCGAAGGTGCCGAGAAGCACCACGGGCACCGCGATGGTGGGGATGAGCGTGGCGCGCCAGTTTTGCAGGAAGAGATAGATGACGAGGAAGACCAGCACGATGGCCTCCAGCAGCGTCTTCACCACCTCCGTGATGGAATGCCGGACGAAAGGCGTGGTGTCATAGGGATAGACGACCTTCAGACCAGGGGGGAAGAATCGCGAGAGCTCCTCCACCTTGTTCTTCACATCGACCACGGTTTGCAACGCGTTCGCTCCGGCGGCGGCGCGAATGGCCATGCCTGCGGCGGGGCGGCGATTGTAGCGGGCGAGGTTGTTGTAGTTCTCACTGCCCAGCTCGATGCGGGCCACGTCCTTGAGCAAGACCCTCGAACCATCCGTGTTCACCCGCAGGAGGATTTTCTCAAACTGCTCGGCGGAATGCAACCGGCCGCGGGTGACGATGGTGGCGGTGAGCATCTGTCCTGGCACGGCAGGAAGGCCACCCAGAGAGCCGGAGGAGACCTGCGCGTTCTGGGCTCGAATGGCGGTGGAGACATCAGCGGACGTCAGTTGGTACTGCACGAGCCGGTCGGGATCGAGCCAGATGCGCATGGCATACTGGGAGCCGAACGTCTGGATGTCACCCACGCCAGTGACACGGCTGATGGGGTCCTG
>JBGGMQ010000910.1:0-6228 GCA_041287975.1 Verrucomicrobium sp.
AGTTGCAGAGTAAGGCTGTTCAGCCGGTTCTTTGATGCCGCACCGCGAGGTGCGGCATTTTTTTTACAGTTGTCCCAAGACGGTGTCGCACTTGGATTTTCTCCACCATGTTTGGTGCTTGCTCTGCAAGTCGATGAGGAAATTACAGTGTGCGAGTCTCCTTACTCGGGAGCAACCTGTCGGCGTACCGTTTTGCCAGGGTTCATGAGATCGTCCCGTTCCAGACCGGTGATCTTCTGAATGCGGTTGATGAGCCAGACGAAGACGACCATCATGATCACGAGTAGAGGCACGCCAATGACAACGGTGCCGGCCCAGTTCAGGGTGCCCATGCCTTTGACGAAGGCTTCGGTGCCGGGCTCCTTGCCGTTCAGGAGATAAAAAAAAAAAAAAAAATTGGCGATGCTGCTGAGCACCATACCCATCCCCATGCCCATGGAGGCCTTGAAAGTGGCATCATCGAGCTCTTGCCTGACCAAAGGCGACGATGCGGCCTTGGTCTGGAGAGCTGTCACATTGATGATGTGAGGCTGCATGAGCATCGCGTTGAGCAGGGGCTTGCCAACCCGGTGGCTCAGGGGGAAGGCCAGAGCGATGATGATGGGCATGGCCGATTCTTTGACGGCGAACCAGAAGGCCGGGAGCTTGAGCAGCCCAAGACCTCCGCTCAGCAGGATGGTCGCCAGCCCGAGGATGGAAAAGACGTTCCAGCCGGACTTTTTCCACCAGCACCACAGCGCAAAGCCCAGAGGAAAGAGCAGACTCACAATGAGGGCGCCAAAGGGGCCAAGACGCTCGGGCTTGCTCAGTTGATCCAGCACCAGAGAGGGCAGGATAATCGTGAGAGCGATTTCGAAGAGGGGATTCGGAGGCGTCTTTGTAACAGGGGCGGAAGCGGTCACGACGGAGGAGGGAAAAGGCACGAATGATACTGGTCTGAGCCGTAAGGTCTGGGAGTATAAGCTGCTCTCAGCGGGCTGAGAAAGCCATTTCCGAACTTTCGTTGCCTAAGGCTGTGCCCCAGTCTTTCGTTATCATTGCTGATCATGACCCCCTCCCGATGCCTCGCCACCCCCTTTGTCGCCCTGAGCTTTGCCGCTGCGCCGTTAGGCGTGATGGCTGTCGACTTCGAGAAGGAGATCAAGCCAATCCTGAAAGAGCACTGCTACAAGTGCCACAGTGAAGAGGCCAAAAAGGAGAAGGCTGGCTTCGTTTTCGACAACCTCAAACGGTTCGCCAAAGACATCGGCACCAATCTTTCCATCGAGCCTGGGAAACCCTCGGCCAGCCACTTCTATGAAGTGATCGCTGATCCCAACGTGGACAATGCCATGCCTCCAGACGGTCCCATGCCGCAGAAGCAGATCGACAAGATTCGTGAGTGGATCGCGGTGGGAGCGCCACTGGATCCCAATGCGCCCAAGGTGGCCTTCAAGAAAGACCTGCCTCCCATCATGAAATGGACCAATGCCGAAGGCCGGTCCATCAAGGCGGGCTTTGACCGGTTGGAGGGGGACTTCGTGGTGCTGAAGATGCCCGATGGTAAATACGTGCAGTATCCCATGGCCAAGCTTTCTGCGGAGAGTCAGCAACTGGCAAAAGAGTGTGCCGCACCTTGATTTGACGGCGGGCATGTAAAATCTGCGCAGGTAGTCACCTGAGGCGCTGCCCGCGTCGAGTGCCTGAATAGATGGATTATCCTGCCTGGGATCACCCAGGGCTCGACATCATTGATAGGGCGTGGGAAGACTTCCCTACTTCCCACCCCGCGCATGTCTTTCTCCGCTTCTGTCAGCACTCCTGCCTCCCTCTCTCCTTCTCAACGCTACCTGGCCGCTTGCGAGGGGTTGCTCGCACGGGCTCGCGAGCAGGACGAACTGATTCAGAAGGCTGCGGATCTTTTCAGTGCAACGATTCTGAAGGGGCAGATGGTGCATGTCTTCGCCAGTGGGCACAGCCGCATCATGGTGGAGGAGATGTGGCCTCGGTATGGTTCCTTCCCAGGGTTCAACCCCATCGTTGAACTCTCGCTCACCTTCCACAATCTGGTCGTGGGGGCGAATGGCCAGCGTCAGGCCATGTTTCTGGAGAACGTCTCCGGGTTTGCCGCACGGATATTGCGCAACTTTGATCTCAAGGATGGAGACTCTGCCTTGGTCATCTCCTCCAGTGGTTGCAACGTGGTGCCGGTGGAGATGGCCGAAGAGTTTCAGCGCCGCGGCGTGAAAGTGGTGGCGCTCGTCAGCAGCACCCACAGTGAGGCCAGCACGAGCCGCCATTCCCAAGGAAAGAAGCTCCAGGACTTTGCCGATCTCGTTCTGGACACGGGAGCCCCGGTGGGTGATGCCATGGTGCGAATTGAAGGACTCGAAACGCCTGTGGCCCCTGGGTCCACCGTCGGTGGCTGTCTCATCATCAACGCCATCAAGGCGGAGGTGGCCCAGCGCCTGACCCAGGCCGGACAACCTCCTAAAGTCCTCACCGCCGGTGCGGTCTGCGGTTCGGATCGTGCCGCAGAGCTGTTTGAGGCCGCTTACGATGAGCACGGTCGGCGTCTCGCGGGCTACTATAGTGAGTTGGGCTTAAGAGTTAAGGGTTAGAAGTTAAGCGTTAAATGTTCAACTCCCCAGCCGGAACCGAAGACCCTCTCCGCCGTTCGATCCTCTGCAATCTCCTCGCTCATATCCCATAACTCTTAACCCTTTAAACCCTTAACCCCTAACGTTCCCATGTCCCTTCGTACCACTGTCATTGGCAGCTATCCCTTTCCCGGCTGGCTTGAGTTTGCTTCCAGGAACCTTGCCGTGTTTGGGTCCGAAGATATCAAGGAGATGCAGGATGATGCGGCGCGGGTCGCCATTGGCGATCAAATGGATGCCGGGCTGGACGTGATCACAGACGGAGAGCAGACGCGCTTCGACTTCAATCTTTCCTTCTACGGCTTTATTGAAGGCATTGCCCTGGAGCCAGCCAGCCCACGACGCTTTGGCCCTCCCGCCCATGATCAGCGGGGCAAGCACGCCATCATTGGGGAACTGGAGGCCCCCCGGGGTTTGGGTGCGGTGGAGGAGTTTGAGCGGCTTCGTCGACTCGCTCCGAGCGGGCCCCGTCTCAAGGTGTCCGTGCCAGGACCCTACACGCTGGCTGGCCGACTTGCTCCCAACGACCGGTATGCCGACCGCTATACTGTGACGGAGGCCCTGCTGCCGTTGGTGCGCAAGGAGATCGAGGACTTGGTGCAGGCCGGGGCCGAGGAGATCTGCATCGATGAGCCCAGCATGAGCTGCTACGGCTACCGGGAGGATACCCGCCGGTTTGTTGACATCTTTAACCGCACGGTTGAGCCAGCATGGGGCCGGGCGAGATTGTGCACCCATCTCTGCTTTGGGAACTTCAAGGGGCACCCGGTGGGCTGGCGGAAATACTCGCCACTTTTCCCCGCCTTCCTGGATCTCCATGCCAATGAGGTGCATGTGGAAATGGCGAACCGCGAGTATGCGGAGCTGGATGTTATCGGACCCATGTCACAGCACTACGACGTGGCGGTCGGCATTATCGACGTGAAGAGCTACCACATCGAGACGGTGGCTCAGGTGGCAGAGGCCGTGCGGGCGTGTCTGCAGTATGCACCCGCAGACAAGCTCGTCTTCGCCCCGGACTGCGGCCTCAGCCAGACGGCGCGCTGGGCGGCGAAGAAGAAGCTGGCGAACATGGTGAAGGGCGTGCGCAGCGTGCGGGACTCGCTCGGACTCAGCCAGTAAGATGCATCTGTGAATTGCCCTGCAAGACTTCTTGTCTGGCGGGGCCAGCTTGTGGCAGAGTTGTCACTTTCCGCCTCCTCATGCTCATCAAGCCCCTGCTACAAAATGGTGCCCTCCTGGCTGACATTCATGCTGCCTCCAACGGGGGGGATCGAGTCCACACCTGGTGGCTGGGGCAGAGTGGCTTCCTTTTGAAGTGCGCGGGGGAGTTCCTCCTGCTGGACCCGTATCTGTCGGACTCCTTGACTAAAAAGTATGCCAAGACGGACAAGCCGCATGTGCGGATGACGGACATGGCCATCACACCGGCGAAGCTGGACATGGTAGGGGTGGTGGCCTGCAGTCACCAGCATACCGACCACTTTGACGAGGAGACGCTCCTTCCTCTGGCCCATGCGAACGGCCATCTCAAGGTGGTGCTGCCAGAGGCGACCGTCGCCCAGGCGCGACGGCGGCTCTCCGACACCGACATTGAGTACATTGCGCTGAATGACGGGCAGACCTTGCATGTGGAAGGGTGGGAGTTCACCGGGGTGGCCGCCGCGCACAATCAGGTGGAGCGGGATGAGCAGGGGCGCTGCCAGTACCTGGGCTTCATCATCCGGCGCAACGGCATCACCATCTACCACAGTGGGGACACCCTCTGGCATGATGGGCTCATCGAACCACTGCGCAATGCCCGTTGCGATCTCATGCTCCTCCCGATCAACGGGCACAAACCGGAACGCCGGGTGGCTGGCAACCTGAACGGGACAGAGGCCGCCGCGCTGGCCAAGGCCTGCGGGGCAGGGCTCGTGGTGCCGTGCCACTATGAGATGTTCAAGTTCAACACGGACACGACGGAAGATTTCGTCCAGGCCTGTGAACGTCTGGGGCAGCCCTATCACCTGATGCGGTGTGGCAGCCGGGTGACCATTGGCAAGCGCTGACCCGGACTTGGTGATCCGGCCAAATCTTGCGCCAATGTCGCAGGAACTGATACCAAAGAACTTTCCTCTTGCGACAAGAGCGGGACATGTCAGTCATTCCCTCCCGTGAATACGCTGCCGATCCGCGAGCACATCCCTCGCCGTCCGGAGGATCCGATCTTCTGTGAGCAGATTTCGGGGACCTCCTACGGGACGCCGTGGCATTTTCATCCCGAACTGGAACTCGTGCTGGTGCAGAAAAGCCAGGGCTACCGGATCGTGGGGGACAACATCACGAATCTTGCTCCCGGGGATCTGGTGCTGGTAGGCTCCAATCTCCCTCACTTGTGGCATCAGGATGCCACGGGTGGAGACATTGATGCCACGGTGGTGCAGTTCGTGCCTGATTTTGTGGGGGTGGCCTTTGCAGATCGTGCCGATTTCGAACCCGTGCGCCAGTTGATGGACAAGGCCCGTCGGGGTCTTCACATCGCCGGAGAGGTGCGGGACAGGGTGGCAGCCCGCATGAAGGGCATGCTGGAGCAGGGGCCCCTGCGACGCCTGGCAGAGCTCATCATCATCATGGATGATCTGGCGCACTCACCTGGAGTCACGTTTTTGAGTTCACCTGGGTTCGCACCCCAACTCGGCATGGGGGACCAGGCTCGGGTGGACCGGGTGATGCAATTCATCCACAAGCACCTCTGCGAGCCCATCAACCGAGATCAAGTGGCGACTGTGGCTGCGCTTAGTCCGGGTGCCTTCAGCCGGTTCTTCCACAGTCGTACCGGGAGGACCTTCCCCGCCTATCTTAATGAACTGCGACTTGGCAGGGCGGCGCGACTGCTCTCCACCACCGACCAACGAGTGGTGGATGTGGCCTCGGATTGTGGCTTCAGGAATCTGGCCCACTTCAACCGCCTCTTCCTCAAGTGGAAGGGGGTAACTCCCAGTGAGTTTCGCAAACGGCTGGGTGCCTCCTGATCACAATCAAGATGGTGTCGACATGGCCAGAAACGTGAGAGTGGGACGCACGTTTAAGAGGCAGATGCGCAAATATTTCAGTTCCATTCCCGTAGTCACCGCTTCATAATCCGCGCCAGTTTCAGCCTCAACATTCACTCATGAGCAGTCCATCCCGATCTCCATTCGCCAAGTTGTTTATCATGATGATCCTGGAGTTCTTTATCTGGGGGGCTTGGCTTCACCTGATCTGGGACTACATGGGCGGACCTGTGGACAAGGGAGGGCTTGGTTTTAGCGGCTATCAAACAGCCTGGGTTGGGAGTGCCTTCGCCATCTCGTCGATCCTCGCCATCTTCTTCAGCAACCAGTTTGCGGACCGCAAGTTTGCCGCCGAGAGATTCCTGGCGTTCAGCCATTTGGTGGGGGGTATCGCGATTTTGTCCCTGTATTGGGTGAAGTCGTTCGAGCTCTTCTTCCTGCTCATGCTGGTGCACTCGATTTTCTACGTGCCCACCATTTCGGTCGCGAACTCGCTGGCCTTTGCCAACATGTCCAACGCGACGCGCGAGTTCGGACTCGTCCGCATGGGGGGC
>JBGGMQ010000911.1:0-3897 GCA_041287975.1 Verrucomicrobium sp.
GCCTTTCTCAGGAATGGGGTGGATGTCCAGATCAAACGGGCGGGCCGAAGCGACGATGAGCCCTTCCACGCCGGACTCCTCCAGCGCTTCCCGCTGTGCGACGCGCAAGACATTCTCATCCCCATCGCAGTGACCGCCGAACTGCAGCCAGCAATCCAGCTTGCGATGATGATGCAGAAGAACTCGTGAACCATCAGCGCTAACCACCAAGGCGCTGCCTGTGAAGTGGGCGGGCTGACAGATGCGGTGAAAGCAATCGCCGCTGGAATCCAGCAAGGCCACCATCTGGTCTCGATACGCCACTTCCGCGGCTCTCTGGGAAAGATCCAGGTGGGCAAGCTGGTCACGGAATTCGTCTCGCGTCATGCGCCCCCTCCGTAGCACGGGTTCCCCACGCCCGCCAGCAGTTGGTGGATAAGGTTGGGCGTTAGGCGTTAGGCGTTTTTTTCTCATAACGCATAACGCATAACCCATAACTCCTAACCTTCTCCCCCCTCACCGCGGATCCAGCCTCAAAGCAAACGACTCCTGAATCCGGTCGTTCGGAGCCGTCCGGGTGAACAACTCGAACTGGGTTGCCCAGACGTGAATGGCCTCGGTCGCGTGACCGTAGGGACGGAAATCGCTGAGGCTGTAGATCGTCATGCGATCCGCCTCGTTGTCAGCAAACTGGAAGACCAGCTCACCCGTGGTGGAGTTGCGCACTTTGCCCTCGATGGCAATATTCCCTTTGGTGAACATGCCTGCGAGACCTGCCAAGGGGCCTACGACGAACTTGGCGGCGGTCTTGACGGCATTTCCCTTGGGGCTGGTGGGGCTCAGTTCCACCAGGGCCAGCTCCAGAGTTACCGAGCTGGGATTGGGTTTCTGCGCCAACACATATCTGGCACTCTCTGACTTCTGAAAGGCGATCGCGAACTGATTGCGCAGCCGCGTGGCCATTTCCCGCTCCTTGCGTTCCAGGCTGCCCATGGCGATTTCTTTTTCAATGAGCGCTTTGTGAACGGGGCGGAGGTATTTCAGAGTGACAGGTGCCACATAGATCGAGCTCTTGGTCGCCACTCGTGCGCGCACCGCTTCATCGGGCGAGCGCCAGATCTTGTGAAACGGTACCCGCTTCGCGTCGGGCTTCATCGACTCCGGGTGCTCGATAAAGGCGGAGAGCGCCACCGGCTTCGCCTTGAGCATGCGGTTGGCTCCAGCACAGGAAACCATGCATCCCAGCAGCAGCACCATCCATCCTGTCAGCATCAATTTTGCAGCAACCATATCCAAGCCAAGTTCACCCGAAAGGGTTCTCACCATGAGAGGGCCGACGACATCATTCAACTGCCAGTCCTGCGGAAATTCGGCATGGATACTCCCATTGTGATGTGAAACTCGAATAGAGGCGTGATTCACCATAGCAGTTGAAGCTGGCATAATCCGCGGCCGACTGTCCCTTCCTCGAAAGGCTTTTGACGGTTCACTCGTTCCATCCGCTGCCACTTTATCTACCCATATGCGCTTCCTGGTTCCCGCCCTTGCCGTCCTGCTTTCAGCGTCCTTCGCCCGGGCAGAAAACTGGCCCCAATGGCGTGGGCCCCGCCTGGATGGTACCAGCGCCGACTCAGGATTTCCCACGGCGGTGAGCGCAGCTACCCTCCGATGGAAGACGGAGCTCCCCGGGGCAGGCCACGCCTCTCCCATCGTTTGGGGGGATCGCATCTTCACCGTCGCAGCCGTGGCTGAAACGGAGGAGCGGGTCTTGCTCTGCCTGGACCGCACCAGTGGCGATCTCTTGTGGCAGAAGGCGGTGCTCAAGGCTCCTTTGGAGTCCATCCACCGGTTGAACAGCTGTGCATCGAGCACCCCGGCCACCGATGGCACGCTGATCTTCACCGCGTTCCTCGACAACGGCGACAGCCCGGAGACCCGCAAAGCCAATGAGGGGCGGGAGATTCCCAAGGGCGAGGTGCCCAAAGGCATGGCCGTGGTGTCTGCCCATGACTTCACGGGGAAGCAGGTATGGCAGGTGCGCCCTGGTCTTTTCTCCAGCAAACACGGCTTCTGCAGTTCGCCGGTCATCTACAAGGACAAGGTCATTGTGAACTGTGACCACGATGGAGATGGCTACATCGTGGCCCTGGCCCGTACCGACGGCAGGGAGCTCTGGCGGATCCAGCGACCCTACAACACACGCAGCTATGTCGTGCCGCTTATACGTGAGCTGGCGGGTCGCACGCAGATGGTCCTCAGCGGGACGAAATGCGTCACCAGCTACAACCCGGATGACGGCAGCCTCATCTGGAAGATGGAAGGCCCGACGGAGCAGTTCGTGGCCTCGCTCATCTACAATGAGAAGTCTGGCTACATCTTCCTTACAGGCGGATTCCCTGAAAAACACATCCTCGCCATTCGCCCGGACGGGCAGGGGGACGTGACCAACACCCACATCGCCTGGCGCACGAACAAAGGGGTCTCCTATGTGCCTTCTCCCGTGTCGCAGGGCGACTACTGCCTCGTGGTCTCGGATTCCGGCGTGGCCCATTGCTTCGAGGCAGCAACGGGCAGGATCGCCTGGGAGGAGCGCATGCGTGAGCACCACGCCTCCCTCGTCACGGCGGAGGGGCGCGTTTATTTCATCAACGACCCCGGCATCCTGCGTGTCGTAAGGCCTGCCGACACCTATCAGTTGGTCGCGGAAAGTGAAGTGGGGGAGAAAGTCTTCGCATCGCCTGCACTCAGTGAAGGACAGCTTTTCATCCGGGGTGAAAAATCCCTCATCTGCGTAGGGGAGAGGAAGTCAGGTGTGGCGGCAGCCCCGTAACCCTGATGTCGATGTTGATGTCGTCGATTGCTGACTTTGCCTCTTGAAGTCGGGATCACCGCCATGTCAGACTTTTCATCCATTCCCATGCAAACCCATTTTGCGCTTCGCACCTTCCTCGCCACCATGGCGGCTTCTGCCACCCTCATCACTGCTGCTGCCATGGCAGAAGACGATTTTCCCAAGGTCATTGCTCCCGCCTTCAAGTCTGAGTCCTTCGAGGCTCAGGTGACTCTGAATGTGGGCTACAAGTATCTGCTGTCGCTCCCGGAGGACTTTGGCAAAGATCCGGCCAGGAAATGGCCGCTTGTGATATTCCTGCACGGGGCAGGGGAGCGCGGCGATGACCTGGCCCGTCTGCAAAAGCACGGCCCTCCCAAGCTCATCGCCGCAGGCAAGAAGATTCCCGCCATTGTCGTCAGTCCCCAGGTGCCCGCAGGTTCGGCGTGGAATTCCCACGGGGTGAAGGCTCTCATCGACAAGATCGTGGCCACTCATCCTGTGGATCAGGACCGCATCTACCTCACCGGCATCAGCATGGGGGGCTTTGGCACCTGGGACACCCTCTTCGACTATCCGGACACCTTTGCCGCTGCCGTGCCCATCTGCGGTGGGGCCGGGGTGAAGTTTGTCATGGCCCAGCGTGTGAAAAACATCCCCATCTGGATTTTCCATGGTGCCAAGGATCCGGTGGTGGAGCCTTCCTTCTCCCAGCGTATCTACACCACGCTCAACAAACTGGGCGCTCCCGTGAAGCTGACCCTGTACCCTGACTTGCAACACGATTCCTGGACCGTCACCTATGACAACCAGGAAGTGTGGGACTGGCTCTTCCAGCAGAAGCGCACCCCGGTCGCCAAGTAGTTTCATTTAGCCCGCACCTCATCCCGTACTCATTCCACATGAAATCCATCCTCCAGGCAGCCGCTGCCGGTCTCGCCCTCGCCACTGCCTCCATGGCCGTCACCCCTGCCAGCCTCCAGGCTGCCGATGCCGAGCCAGTCTATGAGCTGCGCATCTACACCACGAAGGAAGGCAAGCTGCCTGACCTCCTGAAGCGGTTCCGCGATCATACGTGCAAACTGTTT
>JBGGMQ010000912.1:0-3233 GCA_041287975.1 Verrucomicrobium sp.
TGGTACGACAATGGCGTGCTCGCCTCGGAATCGCAGCTCGATGCCACAGGAAGATCTCACGGCATCGAAAAAGAATATGACGGGCAGGGCCACCTCGCCGGAGAATATGTGCGGGACCAGGGTGGCCTGCGACAAATTGTCTTTGAGTCGCCGGACTTGACGCTCTTGCGCCAGCAGGATGCCCTCTCAGCAGAGGCTGGTCCGCTGCCAGCAATGAATATCAATGTGCCCTAGGCACCCCTCTGAGTGGGGGAGTTGCGTCGCTGCCACAGAATGGTGGCCACCAGGGCAAATGCCAAGGCCACGACGGCGGCCACTCGCCAGTTCAGGGATTGATCCGACTCGCCTTGGCGGGCTTCTGTTCCATGTTCATGTGTGGAGGAGTCGATCTTTGGCTCAGGCGGAGCTTGGGTTGTGGCAATTGGCAGAGGAAAGGCGCGGCTCGATTCTCCAGGATATACGGACTGGGGCTCGGGCTTTCCAGCAGGGGCCACGCGATTGACGACAATCGCAGGCACCGCGGAGCTTTTGTCGAGAGCGACTTTAAAGTCTCCGCCAGACGCGACGAGCTTGCCGCGATGGGTAGCCAGCAAGTGCACCTCAGCACTGGTGGCGGTCAGGGGTGTGATGAGCACGCTGTCCACGGCCAGGATCTCCCAGTTCAGTGACAAAGGTGTGGAGGAAGAACTTTGGAGAAACTGCACAGTCCGGCCCAGATAGTCCACGGCCTCTTTTTTGTTCTTTGCCTGGGCACTTGCATCCTGTTCCACCCACCAAGTGCCCGGGACGGGAGGCAGTGAGGACGGGACCGGATTGAGGAACAATCGGGGGTCCAGGTTCACCTTCAGCTCATAATTGCCATTTTGTTCAAACACTGTCTCCACTACAAGAGTCGGAATCGGGTGCGCATGCCCCGACAACTCCCACACAAAAAAAGACAGCCCTATGCACCCAAGCCGGAACAGCATGGTGAATCCTCACGGAACTTCTCGCGTTTGCCAGCAATAATTGCATGATGGATTCCACACATGAACGGACACCCGGCTTTCAACTGATGAAAAAAAAAGGAAGAGTTGACTTTCATGGGTGCATTCGGTTGAAAGGAGGTGACAAATGGGAGCCTACCTTCGAACTCTAAACAACGGTGATGCATTTCCGTTGGAGGACTTTAATCTCATCGGACGCAGTGAGGAGGCCACCATTCGTCTCAATGACGCTGGAGTCTCCCGACAGCACGCCACCATCCGCCGCGAAGGAGTTCACTACTGGCTCGTCGATCTTGGCAGTGCCAACGGCAGCTATGTCAACGAGGTGGCCCTGACCACCGCCCGAGTCCTGCGCGATGGGGACCGCCTTCAGATTGGCGGTGCCGTGTTCATGTTCGACCAGAGCGAGAGCTCCCTGAACAGCACCGACACCACGATGCTGGGCACGAAAACACAGGTGCTCCGCAGGAATCCCGTCCCGGTTCGCACCACTTCTGCCACACTGTTTGTAGGGGATCTCAAAGGCTTTACGCAGTTGAGCTCGCAACTCAGCGCGGAGGAACTGGCTGAACTCCTTCGTGAGTGGTACTCCGACTGCAATACGATCATGAAGCGCTACGGAGCCATGATCGACAAATTCATCGGCGACTGTGTCTTTGCCTACTGGCCCGGCATTGAGGCCGACATCCGGCACAAGGCTGTCGCGGCCGCGCGCGCCCTCCGGGATGTGGAGATAAACGTCACCACCCCCGTGCGGAAACACCTTCGCGAAACTCGCGGAGTGGTGCTCGACTGCCGCATTGGTCTGCACCTGGGTCCTGTGGCCCTCGGTGCCATGGGGAAGGGGATCAACACCGCCTTGGGCGATGCCGTGAACCTCGCCTTCCGCATTGAAAGCCTCACCCGCCAGACCAAGCAGCCGGTTCTTGTCAGCGCTGCCTTTCTCCAGGGTTGGGAGGAGGGCCAGCAGTGGTTTGAAGCCTGTGGGGCCTTCGAGGTCAAAGGCCATCCCAACAAGGTGGAAGTGTTTGGCCTGCGTGCCGTCTAGTCCGTCAGGAACCCCATCGCATCCTTCTATGGCTGCGGTGGGAGGGATTGGCCGGGAGCCTGCAACATCTGGTTGCGGATCGCGCTGGTACGCGGCATGACTTTCTCCATGCTTCCTCGTTGTCTGACCCTGACCCATGGGGCGGTGTTGCCCTTGGTACTGCTACTGTCCCAATGTGAACACAAGGACAAGGAGGCCCCTCCCGTCCCGCCTGGGACGTCCTCAGTGCAACCTGCGGCCACTGCCGTAACACCCGCGCCAGCCAAGCCCAAGTTTGCCTGGACCGAGGAACTGATGCACAAGGAGATCAAGTTCCACAACCCGGCGTACGAAGGCAATGGACAGTTCCGGATCGAAAATGGCGAACCTATCGCTGTCGGGCTGGATGGTGCCAAAGTTTCCAACCTGAAATGCCTCGCAGGTCGCACCTCTCTTACAGCCCTGTACCTCAGCGGAACAGATGTGGCTGACCTCTCTCCGATCACAGGCCTGCCGCTGACCGAACTCTACATTGAGCGTACCAAAGTGCGAGACCTCACCCCCCTCAAGGGCATGCCATTGAAAAAGCTCTACCTCACCGGAACTCCCGTGCAGGATCTCGGTGCCTTGGAAGGAATGCCTCTGACAGACTTCAACGCCAAAGACACCGGCGTGACCGATCTGAGCCCCCTCCGCAAGAGTCCGCTGGCCATGGTGTGGCTCACGGGATGCCCGGTGGAGAACATTGCCCCTCTGCGCGGTCTTCCCCTCGTCAGCCTGACCCTCCACTTCACCCGTGTGAAGGACCTCAGTCCTCTGTCTGGCTCCGCCCTGCAGCGGCTTCACATCGGCGAGACCCCAGTGGAGAATCTCACGCCCCTCCAGGGCCTGCACCTCTCCCGCCTCGTGTTCACCCCCGACCGCATCAAAAAAGGGATCGAAGTCGCCAAAGCTTTGCCGCTCCGCGAAGTCGGAACCCGTTTCATCGAAGAGGGCAACGACCTCAAACCCCCAGCAGAATTCTGGGTCGGCAAATAGGCTTGCGCGCAAAAAAAGCGGGCTACGCAAAACGCAGCCCGCTGAAAACTCTTCCGTCAGATCCACATTCCCGCAGGAATGATGGCGTCTTTCGGGATCACCACAATGCCGTCGCGGATGTAGTACAGACCCTCTGGGTGGTCGAAGTTCTCCGGCTTGTCCTTCGGCGTGATGACCGCGCC
>JBGGMQ010000913.1:0-3491 GCA_041287975.1 Verrucomicrobium sp.
CAAATCCGTATCGACATAAAGGAACTTGCCACTCTGAAAACCGGCAGCGATCACGGCCGAGGCGGTCTGCATCATCTGCTCCACGGGCGCGGTCGTCTGGAGCACGAGTTCGACATCATACTGTCCTGGCGTCGGCAGGGGAGGGTCCAGCCGGGGGAACACCCGCAGTCCGGGCACCTGGGAAACGGCCCCGTACACCTCGCCATACATCTCCTCCGTGGTCCGTCCCCTTTGCTTCCAATCCCGGGCCACCATGCCGCCGAAGCCGCCCCAGTTGGCGGTCAGCGACCACATGTACTCGGCTTCAGGAAATGACGCGATGGCTTCCACCAGCTTGAGCGACTCCCGGTTGGCAGACTCGATGGTGGAATCCGGCGGGGTGTCAAGGAACAAACTGATGTGGCTCTGATCCTCCACGGGAGCCATCTCTTTGTCGGAGAACATGTAGAACGGCCAGGCCGCGAACATGATGACCACGGCCACCATCACGATCACGCCGCGCATCTGCAAGGCTCCGTCCAGCAGCCACGCATAGGCATTTTTCACGCGTTCAAACGCCCGGTTCACCGTACGGGTAAGCCAGCCTTCCTTCCCCTGCGGATGGACAAAGCGGGAGCTCATCACGGGTGACAGCGTGACTGCCACGAACCCCGAGACAACCACGGCAGCGGCGAGGGTGATGGCAAACTCCAGGAACAGCGATCCCGTCAATCCACCTTGGAAGCCGATTGGTGCATAGACCACGGCGAGGGTGATCGTCATCGCGATGATGGGTCCCACCAGCTCCCGCGCTCCGATCAAGGCGGCCTCGATCCGGCTTCGCCCCAGATGCACGTGACGCTCGACGTTCTCCACCACGACAATGGCATCATCCACCACCAGCCCCACGGAAAGCACGATGGCAAGGATCGTCAGCAGGTTAAGGCTGAAACCACAGGCCAGCATGATCGCCGCCGCCCCAATCAATGAGATCGGCATCGCGATCAGTGGCACGAGTGCCGTCCTGATGGAGCCCATGAAAAGGAACACCGCCAGTCCCACGATGAGGATGGTTTCGATGAGCGTCTTGCTGATCTCCTTCAATGCCTCGCGCATGAACATCGTCCCGTCCCACACGAGGCTCATCTCAATGTCTTTTGGCAAGGTCGGACGGATGCGCGCCATCTCCTCGTCCAGCCGCTTGGCCACATCGGTTTCCTTGGAACCCACGAGGGGCCAGACGCCGAGGTACACACCCTCTTTCTTGTCGTGCTTGGCAATCAAGTCCGGATCCTCGGCTCCGAGTTCCACCTTTGCCACGTCGCTAAGTCTCACAATGGCCCCATCCCGGTTGGCCACGATGAGGTTGGAAAACTCATCTTTGGAACGCAGGTCCGTGTTGGCCAGCAGATTGATCTCCACGAGATTCCCCTTGGTCCGGCCCACTGCCGCCAGGTAGTTGTTGCGCCGCAGTGCGGCCTGCACATCACCCGGGGAAAGATTCAAGGCAGCAAGGCGATCCGGATCGATCCACACACGCATGGCCACTTGCCGCCCTCCTTCGAAGGTCACCCGCTGCACTCCCGGCAGCGTGGCAAGCTGGGGTTGCAGGGTGCGCACCAGCCAGTCGGTCACCGCAGGCACGCTGCGCTCGGTGGAGCTGAAGCTCAGATAGAACGTCGCATAGGGCCGGTCCGCTCGCTGCACCTCCACCACGGGAGGCTCGGCTTCAGGAGGCAACTCCGTTCGGACCTGCTGCAAGCGCGCCGTCACTTCCGCCAGGGCCGCGGTGGTGTCGTGGTTCAGCTTCAAATGCACCGTCACCGTGCTGATGCCGGACCGGCTCGTGGACTCCACATAATCCACGCCACCGACTTGCGAGACGACTCTCTCAATGGGCGTGGTGAGGAAGCCACGGATGGTCTCCGCCCCCGCACCATAATAGAGCGTGGTGATGATGACCGATGAACTCTCGATCTTCGGATACTGCTGCACCGGCAGCGAACTCATGGCCCGCCAGCCGACCAGCACGATCACTAGATTGACCACCACGGCCAGCACGGGGTGCTTGATAAAGATGTCTGTGAAGGAGGAGCGCATGAGAGAGGATCAGTGGGAGGTGAGAGAACAAAAAAGAACGCAACGCGGCGGGATCAGGGCATGATTCTCCCCTGCCGGTGAAAACGGGGTTACTGGGCTTGGGCGCTGGTGGTTGCCGGTGGCTCTGGCGCAACGGCCACGAGCACCGCCTCCCTCAACTTGAAGGAACCTGATGCGGCGATCTTCTCTCCCGGCACCAAACCTTTGTCGATCAGCACCTGGTCTCCATGAACTGCACTGCTCTGCACCAGACGCTGGTGGGCGCGGGTCTTGCCATCCTGGGTGGGTTCGATGACAAACACATGGTCCCCCTCGGGTCCACGTCGCAAGGCACTGACGGGAATGGCCACGGTCATGCGAGGCGTCCCCACCGGCACCCGTACGCGCACGGAGGCTCCGGGCGAAGGGGCATTCGCGGGATCCGTGATCTTCGCACGCACGCTGGCATTGCGTGTTTTGTAGTCCACCCGGGAGTCGATCGCGACAATCTTGGCGGTCACCGGCTTGTCATCACTTGAGATCAGAATCTCCACGTCATTCCCCTCCCGCAAGGCAGCCGCCACCATTTGGGTCACCGTGAAGTCCACATGCACGCCATCATCCACCCCCTGCAAGGTTGTCAACTCCGTGCCTTCCTCCAGGTACTGCCCGGGGTGAAGATCTGCGAGCCCCACTCGAGCACGAAACGGAGCCTTAATGGTCTTACGAGCCATCATCGCCCGGGTACGTGACGTTTGCGCCAGCGCAATATCCCTCTCCGCTTTGGCTCTGTCCAAGTCCATCTCCGGCACCGCGCGATCCCGGCTGAGCCGTTGCATGCGCACCAGGGTTGCTTCCGCCAGGGCGGCCTGGGCTTCCTGGGCCTTCAACTCTGCCTGCTCCACGGAGATGTCCTGAGCCACCAGCACGGTGCCCAACTCCACGATCTGGCCAGACTTGAGCGCCGAATGCGCCACCGTTCCCGCCAGTTCATTACGCAACGTGATGGAACGAAGGGCCCGCACCGTCCCGATGGACGTTGTGGTCTGCCGGTGCTCGAACTCTTCCGCAGTGGCCAGCACCACGGACTCCATGGGCTCGGGCTGACTTGCCGCAGCAGCGGCCGCCTCATCCAGGGAGGACTTCTTCCAGGCAGCCAGGGCGACACCTCCGGCCGCAACGGTGGAGACGAGAAGCAATGACGCAATCCAATGTTGAACCTTCATGACTTGAGTTTGGGCTTTTTCTTACCTGTAACTGAAACTGCAGCTATGGCTTCCTTCTCCTCTTCGAGAGCTCCGGCCAGAATGACCTCCAGCGCACGGCGCATGCGGTCCATCTCCCCCTGATCCACCGGCCTCAGCCGAAGCACCCAATAGAGCCAGAGACCGTCAATGGCTGTGGTCACAGCCTCTGCCACACCGGGGGGCAGG
>JBGGMQ010000914.1:0-5999 GCA_041287975.1 Verrucomicrobium sp.
CACTCCTGCTCCTGGGCGTCACCCATCACCGCAGTGAGGGCTTCCCAGTTGGCATGGATATCTCCGAAAATGGCGTAGCGCATGAAAGAAAGCGAAGCCTAAACGTGGCGCGGACGGGAGTCAGGTCAAGCGTTCGTAGCAACCTGTGGAGGAAAAGTGTCACTCAGGACCTCTTTTGCGAAAACGACAGGGGAATAATGTGACCGGATCGGGAGGGGGATGTGGCAAAAACGGGGCCCGAGAGGCGTCATGAAGGTGTAACCTCGTATCCAGAACAGATTTACGAGGTTGCGTGTTCATGGATTCAATCTTCAGATGGCTCAGTCGATTGTCCCCTGACGAACTGTTTTCCAACTCTACTTCCGACGAGCTGGCACCGGCGGTAGCGCCTTGCCCACCCGCTTCTCAACCGGAATACTCAGCTTCTCCTCCAGCACCTTCAAATCCCGCAACACCGACGGATAGCGGAATCCGTTGTCGAAATGACGCCGCAGGATCTCATAGGCCCTGCTCAAATCATCGGGTTGACCCAGCTTCACAAGTTCGTAGGCAGCCATTCGCTCGTAGTAAGGCTTCGCCCCGTTCTTGTACGCCTGCAGGAACGCCTCCGCCGCCGGACGGGACTCCTTGAGCCGATCCCGGTAGATCTCACCCATCCGTACCAGCAGCGTCGGGTTGTTGGGCAGGTACACCAGCCCCTCCTTCACGATGTCCAGCCCTCTGGTGACGTAGTCGTGGAAGTACTTGTTCTTGATCGCCGCCCGCAGGTTGTCTTTCCGCTGGTAGCTGGAAGCTGCATTGTAGGCCATCTGCCAGGAGGCTTGGTCCCAGTAGCTGGCTTCCTTGGGTTGCAGACGGGTCGTCAGCGTCAGCAGAGCATCAACATGGGCCCAGTCATCCGTTTCAAACGATACATAGGCCTGCAAATAAGTGATGCTGGCGATGAGCGAGCGCAATCCCCCCAGAGTGGCGGCAAAGCTCATCTGCCCTAGCGACTCCCGCAAGCCCAACGGGGTGGGGGGCTCCACCAGATTCGCCTCCTTTAACACGGCCTTGACCTGCTCTTCCAGGGGGAACTTGACGATCCCGAACAGGACGAGCAGGAGGATTCCCAGCAGCTTGTGTTTCATGTCTCGGGGCCGAAGCGGACGGGGAGGGGGTTACAGCTCCTTCTCGACGAAGAAGAGATACGATACGGTCGCGTACCCGACGATGTACAGTAGTGCGATACCGCTTACCGTGGCCACGGCGGCCAGTGGAATGATCTCCCCCCGCACGGCTGGCTCGACCAGATCAAAGAGCGTCAGGTCAGGACAGAAAATGGCGATGGCCCCGCTGATGCCCTTCTGCCAGGTGCTGGACATCTTGTCCAGGAACCAGTCTCGCAGCAGCGCCTGCCCGTGTCCCGCGATCGTGTAGGCAAAGGCCACCACAATCGTGAAAAGCGAGGAACTCGCAAAGCATGAGATGAGCAGGGACATCGTGGCGATGACCGATGCCTTCAGGAAGACCGCCCATACACCCACATGGAGACTCCACGTGAGGCCATAGCGCGCATTGAGATCTTTTACAAAGGCCACGTTCTCCGCCGTGGCGGCCTGCTCAGCCTCCAGCGCCGAAATTTGGGAGGAAGTGATGAGGAACTGCTTCAACCACACGATCCCACTAAAGATTACATCCATGATGAGCAGCCCGCCGCCAATGAGCAGGATCACTCCCAGCAGCTTGCCAATGAGGTACTCATAGCGCGGCACGGGCTTGCTGAGGATGGTATAAAGCGTGCGGTCTTCCAGATCTCGTGGCAGCAGCAGCGCCGTGGCGCAGATGGCGATGACCATGGAAAAGAGCTGCAGGGTGCCGAAGCAGACATCCTTTAGCAGTTTCATCTGCTGCTCCGCGCTCATAGTGGGGAAGGCAAAAGCGGTGCCCACCGCGATGAAGCTGAAAATGGCCAGGAACACCAGAATGCGCATGCGCACGAGCTGGGTCACCGTGTGGGTCGCCATGGTCCAGATGCGGCCTGGTGAGAAGGAGGAATAGCTGCGAACGGAAGGGGTGGTCTTGATGGCGGTGGACATGCGAGGGGGGAGACAGATGATCAAGATCACTCACCATCCCCGGTCTGGGTGGTGGACTGAAGAAAAAGTTTCTCTAGCGTCGTGCGGGGCTTGCCCTGGGTGACGATGCGGCTTTTGCCCTGGGATTCCTGTACCAGGGCTTGGATCTTCGCCAGCAACTCAGGGGAGGCATCCTCCAGGATCAGCTCAGTCTGGTTCTCCACGGAGATCAGGTCTTCCAGACGGCCTTCGCTGACCATGCGGCCGTTGGACATGATGCCCACCCGGTCGCAGACTTCCTGCATCTGCTCCAGAAGGTGGGAGGTGACCACGATGGTGATGCCCCGTTGTTTGAACTCCAGGATGAGGTCACGAATGCGACGCGACCCCACGGGGTCCACACCTGCGGTAGGCTCATCCAATATAAGAAGACGTGGCTCATGAATGAGCGCCTGGCCCAGGCCCACGCGTTGGAGCATCCCCTTGGAGTAGCCGCCCACGCGCCTCTCGGCCGCGTGGCTCAGACCCGTCAGTTCCAGCATCGCCTGAGTGCGGTCCTTGAGTTCGGAACCGCGCAGTCCACACAGCTTTCCGTAGAAAGTCAGAGTCTCACGGCCGGACAGATGTTTGTAGAAATAGGGGTTCTCAGGGAGGAATCCCACATTTTGCCGGCTGGCCACCTCTTCACTGTTGCGGCCAAAGATGGTGGCCTTGCCGATGGTGGCCTTCAGCAGGCCCAGCATAACCTTCATGGTGGTGGACTTTCCGCATCCGTTGGGGCCGATGAGACCATAGACCTCCCCCGGCTGCACGTCGAAGGAGAGCTGGCGCACCGCCACGAGTTGCTTCTTTGTGAAGCCACTGATGAAGACCTTGGTCAGGTCCTCCACTGTCACAGCTGGTGTGGTTGAAACAGGAGGGGAGTCCATGGGAAGATTTGTCAGGGAACAATCGTGAAACCTTTGACGCCGGTCAACGGCTCAATGTTGTTCACTTCCGTCTCTTTGATGTTGCCGCCCAGTGAGCTGTTCAGGATGTCTTCCAGGAATGCCTCCAGTTCCTCCTCATCCAGGGAGCTGGCCTGCAGTTCCACCCGGCCATCCGGCAGGTTCTTCACCCAGCCCGTCACCTCGAACCCGGAGGCGATGCGCTTCACCGAGTAGCGGAAGCCGACTCCTTGAACTTTGCCGGAATAAAAGACTTGCTTGGAAATCATGGGTGCGTGTGGGGGAAAATGCGGAGCCTTCTTTCATGCCACGTTCTCATGATGATGGCAATAGCAGAGCCACAAGGCCCCAGCTTCACTTCAGCGTTTCTACTTTTTGCCTGCCGCTGCGGCATCCTTGCTGACGAAGGTTTCGACAGCGGCTTTCAAAAAGGCAGCATCTGCTGCGTCAATGAAAAGCACACCCTGTCCGTTGTGGGTGCGCTCCATGCGCACGTGGCGTTCGGGTCCCTTCAAGTCGAACACGCCCTTGGCAGCCTCTGCATTCGGCGTCACCCCCTTGTAGCGGCTGAGCAAGCCGGTCCGCATCGCAGAGAAAAAGGCGTCCGCTCCGTTCGTATCCCGCCATAGTGTCTGCCACACGGCGTGGTCCCGCTTGGCTCCTTTGCCCGCAGAGTAAGTGAGCCAGGTATCATTGCTCCATCCCGGAGCTGTCTCGGCAGCCACAGGCTCCGCCACATGCTGCTTGAGCAGCAGCACCAGGCCCAGGGGTCCCATGGTATCCTCCCAGAGGGGGGCGGCTCCAGCCACCTTCTTGTTGGCCAGGGTGATTGGCAGAGGTTGGAAGGGCTGCTCGCCCAGATACACCTCGGGATCCAGAATCTCCGCCGTCGCTGTGGGCAGTCGCTCGTAAACGGCATTCACCTGGTCCCACCCACCGATGCTGTGCATGGCCTGCATGAAGTCCAGTCCCATGCCAAACGGCAGCAACTCCAGCTCCCGTAGGAAATTGGGGATCGGCACCGACCGGGAGGGATCATCCGGATCCTCACCCACACCGCCGCCGCCCCCTTTGTCCGGGTAGCGCAGCGCATGCAGGAAGCGCGTCAGGGCGGCATCTCCAGCCAGGACCGACTCCACCGCCAGCCGATGATCCATTGTCATCGCCTTGTCCTTGTTCGCCGCGGGAAAGAGGGCCTTGCCGTAGTGTTTGAAAAGGTACCCATAGGCAAGCGCCAGCGCATTTTCGCGGTCGCTGGCATGGTCTGCGATCAGCAAGGATTGCGCATCAGGATCATACCACCCCCCGATCTGATAGGCCAGAAACGAAGCCTTCATAGCCACCGTATCCACGGGTTCCGGTATCGCCCCAATCGCTGTCAGCGCCTGCCCCTGCCGTTTTCCATAGTCTGCAGGGTACTGCTTGCTCAGCCAGGTTGCGATCTTCTGCTGCACCTCTGCCCGGTCTACGGTGAGCGTCACCAGGGGGATGTCCTGTAGTTCCCGGGTTTTCACCAGTTGAATGCCGATGCCCACGAAGTCGGGAGCCTCCCCATTCGATCCTTTGCCCATCGCCGGGTCACAGGGCGGCGTCGTGCCAGTCTCACCTTTGGGTTTGCCCGTCAGAGAGGCAAGCTTGTCCACCAAGTCGGAATTTTCCTTCGTCAGCAGGTCCACCTGATCCTGCAAGTACATCACCTGAGCCTGCAGGTTCTTGACCTGTGCGTCTTCAGGGTTGCTGCCCGCCGTTGCTTCCATGTCGATGGAGGGATCCAGTCCTGGGATGCGCGGCGGGGCAATCGTGCCCAGCGGCTCAGACGGAGTGTCTCTTTGGGACACCGCACGAGGGCGGTCCGAGGAGGGGGCAGGCTTCTGACGCAGGTGCAGAAACGCACCCGCGCCTGCGCCGACCGCGACCAGGACAACGAGAAGAATCAACGGACGGGACATGAGGTGTAGAAGGGGGACCGTAGGGCGGGAATGGCGATTGTCGAACCGCGAATCTTGCGCAGCCTGAGACAGTTCCAATCGTATCCTGTTGAGCAGGAATCGTAAGATTCGTTGATTGTTTCTCTCCTGCTCAGAGTTTTGTAAACCATGGCTTCCATCTGGCGCATCCACCATCAGAATCACGAGTTTACCGGCCGCGGCTGGATCATGGGCGTGCTCAATGTCACCCCGGATTCCTTTTCTGACGGGGGCCGCTTCTTCAGCACCGCCCTCGCTGTGGAGCAGGGGCTGGCCATGGTGGAAGATGGGGCAAATGTGCTGGATGTCGGAGGCGAGTCCACCCGGCCCGGAGCGGATCCCGTGACTTTGGGGGAGGAACTGAAGCGGGTCATCCCGGTTATTGCCGAGTTGCGCCCCCGTACCCGGGCACTGATCTCTGTCGATACCATGAAGCCGGAGGTCGCCCGGCAGGCCATCGCAGCGGGTGCAGACATCGTGAATGACGTGAATGGGCTGCGAGACCCTGCCATGGTTGAGGCTGTGGCAGAGACGGGTGCTGGCGTTGTTGTCATGCACATGCAGGGCACTCCTCGTACCATGCAGACCCAGCCTCAGTATGAAGATGTCGTTGGGGAGGTGCGGGCCTTCTTCGTGGAGCGGCTGGAAGCCCTGGCTCATGGGGGTATCGATCCGCTGCGCGTCGCTCTCGACCCTGGCTTTGGGTTCGGCAAGTCCATCGATCATAATCTCGCACTCATGTACGATCTGGACCGCCTGCGTACCGACGGACGACCTCTCGTGGTGGGCGTCTCCCGCAAGTCCATGCTCGGCACTCTGTTGGGGGATTCCGCCTTGGAGAGCCGTGCCTGGCCTACCGTCGCCTTCACCTCCTGGCTCCGGGAATCCGGGGCGGAAATCATCCGTGTTCACGATGTGCAATCCAACGCGGAAGCCATGCGCATGAGCGAGGCGATCATGGGTCCGGCCCTGCCCTGAGGAGAGGCGGCTGGTTTCTCCATGGCCGCGGCACTTTTCCTGCTTCCGCG
>JBGGMQ010000915.1:0-6180 GCA_041287975.1 Verrucomicrobium sp.
GAGGATCGCAACGTCAGGAGCCGTGCGACTGAACGGGTTTGCAAAACCCTGCTCCCTGCCGAAGCTCAAGCGCCTTTCACACCAGGAACTCGTTCACCGTTGAAAGCTTCTCTCAAGCGTTTGTCGGACGAGCTTTCAGCGCGGCGTATGCAGTCCGATGCGACCTTCCTCCCTGTGGCCCGCCTCGCTTCACGACCTGCCATCCACTCATCGATAGTGATGTGGCGATCCATGGGGATGACCGGTGGCTTGTTCATGGCGGGATAGTTCTCAACAGTAGCAATGCTGGTACTCAACTCCACCTCCACGCCTACTTCAACGTCTTCATGTAAAGCACCAGCGACTCAATCTGCGACTCGCTCAGAATCCCGGCATAAATCGGCATGCCGGCATCGAACTTCTCAAACCCTTTCACGACTTTGGCGCTGGGGTTCAGGATGGATTCGCGGAGGTAGGCTTCGTCCGCCAGCTGTTTCTTGCCGTCTTTGAAAACGCGCTCGCTGCCGAAGATGCCTTTCCAGCTGGGACCAACTTTGCCGACGACGCTGCCATCGATGGAGTGGCAGGCCATGCAGCCGATCATCTGGTACAGTTTGAAACCTTCTTCCACTGTCGGCTTGGCGGTCTCCACGACGATCGCCTTCTTGGGGGTCAAGTCGACAGTGATGGGCTCGAACCCTTCCTTCTCTGGTTCGAACCTGGCGGTCTCATACGGGGTGAAGTAGGCGTTGTTCTGGACCTGCAAACCCTCGGCACTCTTGAGCCCCCAGCCCAGGCGCATTTGCATCACGGGCTTCATGTCGGGGATGCCCACGAAGACGGACTTGCCATCCTTGGAGAGGTAGGCGCTGCTGGGCACCATCCATTCCTGCCCCGGAGTGCCATCGAGCTTCAAGTGGGGGGAGCCGTAGTCAAAGGTGCGCTTGTAGTTCCAGCGCTCAACACTGAAGCTGGTGGAGTCTGTCGCGACCTTGGGGTCGAGGGGTTCGTTGAAACGAAGGAGCACACCTTTGTCCATCGGCGTCAGGGCAGTCAGCAGTACGCGTTTGCCGCCTGTGTAGTGGATGCGGGCGAAGCCGCTGATGCGCTTGGCAGTGGTGCCCCAGATCTGGAATCCGATGACATAGAGCTGACCATCGGCCGGGTTGACAGCGGCGTTGAGCGGGGAGAAATCCAGGTCCTGGGTGAAGGGAACGACAGCAGCCTGTGGCTTGGCAAAGCGATCGCTCATGAGCACACGGAAAAGCTCGGGGCGGTTGTAGCCGATGTGAATGAGCTCATCCGTCATAGTGCCCATCTTCGCTCCCACCAACCAAGTCTGCGTGATGGCGCTCGCATTGACAGGGTGGGGGATCCAGGTCAGGGGATCAGCGATGGGCTCAAGATACTTTTCCTTGGGGGCGATCGTGGGAAGGTGGCCGTAGAACTGGTCGTCCTTGATGATGAGCAAGGGGGTGGAGGGGACGTAGTTTCCTTGCTGATCGCTCGCAGTTACCAACCCGGTGGTGGGGTGCACTCCGACAAACGGCTGGCGCAGTCCATGGCCGAGAAGGGTGAAGCTTTTGCCGTCAGGAGAGACACGGATCACTGTCCCGTTGTGGCGACCGTAGGTGGTGCCTTCCTGGCCGCCCTTGCTGATGACGAAAGAGCCATCGGGTGCCAGTTTCATGCTGTTGGGGAACTCACGCGTCTCTGCGGTCTGGCCAAAGAGATCGCAGAACATCTCGTACTGGTCGGCCTCACGGTCGCCGTTGGTGTCGCGCAGCTTCCAGATGCCATTGCGGTCAAACACATAGATTTCGCCAGCCTTGGCCACAAGGCTCATGGGTTCGTGCAATCCTGAGGCAAAGCGTTTCCACTGCACCGATTTGAGATCGTCTTTGAGCCCGGAGATCAGCCAGACATCGCCGTCCATGGTCACAGCGGCGGCGTTGCCCTGGTCATCCAGGAAGGCGACGTCGGCTACGCGAACATTGCGCTTCCAGGGGTTGGGATTGGGCAGCGGGATGTCTTCGATGGCGTACGCGTCCTTCGTCGCAGGATCGACTTTGCCAATGGTAGTGAGGGATTCCTGCCAGCGTTTGGATTTGGGGATGGAGAACTCCTGACGAGGAGCGGCTTTGGAGGAAGTGATGCTCACCGCCATTTGGCCTGAGCAATAATGCCGAACGTGAAGTCGAACGTCCGCTTTGCTGGGTGCCAGGGTGACAAAGGTCTGGTGATTTTCGTTGTGAACTGTCACCTCACCATCCCCTTGAACCCAAGCGATGACCATCGACTGATCCGCATTGCCGGCCACGAGGGTCAGCGGTTGATCATGGGCGCTGACCATCGAAATGCGTTCGACCAGGGCACCTGACCCTTGGGGGATTGCCGTGACCCACTCTTTGATAACCGTGCCACCCACTACATACTTCAACACAGGTCCCGGATCGCTCAACTCGATGCCGATAAATCGGCCAATCTTTTCATCCACGGGGCCGCGACCTACTTCTTCCGGGGAGGGCGTGGGGTCTCTCCGATCGACCAAAGATGGCTTTTCTCCGACCTGCCAGCCGGGGTAGATGCCGTTGGTCACCCATGGCTTGCCAATCGGTTTGACCAGATCCTCCTGGCCGTCTTTGGTCTTCTGGCCGGCGAGGTGGTAGGAGCCGGTGGCCAGTGCGTTCTGCGTCACAGGAGGCTTGCCCTCCTCCCCCTGCCAAATCAGGGACATGCGGAGCAGGTCCGTGTCGAAACAGGCCCAAGTGTTGTTCCCAAGGTTCAGGACAATGCCGCGGGGGGTGAGGTTGTCCTTCGGCCAGCTCTCGCCCAGATTGCGAGCGTCGAGCACGGAGGCAAAGAAGGGGAAATCTGACTCCACCCAGTCGCCATACATGGACGCCGTACGGGCGGCATCCAGGGCCTTGGCTCGTTCCTCTTTGGCTTTTGCCTTCGCCTCAGCCTTCTCTTTTTCCTTGTCTTTCGCGCAGGATACAGAGGCAAGCGAGGCCAGCAGGGCAGTGATAAACGCAGACTTCAAAAACATGGTGGCCATGCATTACGTGTGAACCAGCCGCCTCCTTCAGGCAATGCGGTTTCTTCCCGCATCGACAGAATTGGAGCCGCGAATAGACACAAGATTGGATAAAGGTTGCGGTTTGTTCATGCGTTTGATGTGATCGTAGTGCCTGTCTCCATACTTTTGCCCCGCAAGCTCATGACTTACCGTTCTCACACCCTCCGCTTTTTCGCATGGTCCAGCCTCGCTCTGGCACCTCTTCTGGGTCGGGCGGAAGACTGGACCCGGTTTCGTGGTCCCAACGGCAGCGGGGTGATCGATGCGAAGAATCTGCCCGCCGCCTTTGAAGGAGTGAACACAGCGTGGAAAATCGAGATCGGCCGCGGCTGGTCTTCTCCCGTCGTCTGGAAGAACAAGCTCTTCGTCACTGCCGAAACGGGAGCTGGAACTCGCGCCGTGGAGTGTCTGAATGCGGCGGACGGGAAGGTGATCTGGTCCTATGAGGTGCCTTACCATGAGCACAAGCAGCACAAGTTTAACGCCTTTGCCTCGTCCACTCCCTACGTGGATGCTGACCGCATCTATGTGAACTGGACGAATGGCGACGCTATTGAGGCCCTCGCGCTGACCCACGAAGGCAAGCTCGTTTGGAGAAAGGAAAACCTCGCCCCGTATGTGCATGAGCACGGTTCGGGCGTCTCTGCCGTGGTGGCGGATGGCATCATGCTGATTCGCTCGGAATCCGAGTTGCCGGAAGGCGAAGGCAATCCGACGAGCTGCCTGCTCGGGTTGGATGCAGCCACCGGGGCGGAGAAGTGGAAACTCCCTCTGCCCAACACCAAGAACCCTTACAGCACCCCCCTGGTGCGTGAAACTCCCCAAGGCAAGGAGTTCATCCTGGCCGACACCACCAGCGGCTTCTTCGCCGTGGGGGTGAAAACTGGTAAAATGACATGGCAGCACAATCCGGGCTACACCCAGCGCAGCGTGGGCTCGTTTGCGTTCAGCAATGACATGCTCTTCGGCACCATGGGATCGGGCGGAGGCGGAAAGGAGTCTGCCGTGCTTAAACTAGGCAAGGACAAACCCGAAGAGGCCTACCGCCTGGTCATGGGCATTCCGTACGTGCCCACACCGCTGGTCATCGATGACCTTATGTATCTCCTCGGAGATGGCGGCATCCTCAAGTGTGTGAAGCTGGCTACGGGCGAGGAAATCTACAATGAGCGTGTGACGGGTACCGAAGGCCGGAGCACGAAGTATTTCTCCAGTCCCGTGGCCGCTGACGGCAAGATCTACTGCAGTTCCCAGACGGGGGACGTGGTGGTTGTGAAAGCTGGGCCCAAGTTCGAGATCCTGGCTGCCAACAAGCTCGACAGCCCGATCAATGCGACACCGGCGATCAGTGATGGCCGTGTCTTTGTGCGCACCGAGAAGTCACTCTGGGCCTTTGGTGGCAAGACATCGCCTGTGCCTTGATCGGGCAGCAGGCTATCGGGATACAATCCGCACCTTTTTGTCCGGTCCTGCTGCCGCCTCCACAAAGGTGGGCGGCGCAGGAGTCTTGAGGGAGAGTAGCCAGAGGAGGGCTGCAGCTGTGGCGTAAACCACCGTGAACTGCGGGGCAACGAACCAGCCAAAGTGGTTCTCCACGCCATTTGGGGTCAGCGTGTAAGCGTGGATCAACCCGGTGGAGGACATGATGGCACCTGCCAGCATCCAGGCTGCCGCCTGGCGGTACTTCCGGTCAATCACAAAGGCCATCACCGCCGAGTAGACGATGGAGGTGACGATGAATCCCTGACTCAGCGCGATGACCCCCCGGATGTGCAGGGCGGAGCCAAAGAGGTCCACCGTTTCATACAGACTCTTTCCCGCTGCGCGCAGCGTAGTTTCGACCTGAACCAGAAGCCACGCAGCCATGGAGGGGGCCAGTCCCATGGCGACTGCCACCGCATGCCGGGAAGGGCTGGCCTGAAACGCCTGGGCCGTAATCACCAGGCCAATCCAGAGGAGGATGCCCAGAGTGACTTCCAACGGAACAATGCGAAGCACTCCATCCGCTGCTCCAAAGAGGGCGATGGCGCAGATCACCACGCCATTCAGCCAGGAGTAGCCCCAGCGGGCACCCATCGCCTTCCAGCCCGGGTGGCCAATATAGAGAGTGGTGGCAAAAGGGCTGCCCAGGCAGGCAGAGACCATGCTGCCAATCCCGTTCGCGCAGAGGGAGGTCGGTGTGGAAAACTTGTCACCGGCTGCTTCCGCACTTTCCAGGCATTGCAGGGAGCCGATGACATTGAAGAGCCCCATCGGAATGATTACCGCCAGGTACTGCCATCCAAAGGGGGTCAGCAGGAAATTAAAAAGGTCGTGCCCGTACCATTGCGGGGGGTGGAAGGCGAGCGGCACCATAGGGGTGGACTCGGGTGTCGGAATGATGCCGAAATATCGAAGGCCCCAGGCGAGCCCCGTTCCCACCACCACCGCGACAAAGCCCGCCGGCAGACCCAAGGGGAGCCTCAACCGGGCCGCATAGGCCACCAGGATGATCAACATGGGCAAAAGACCGAGCGCAGGGCTGGCAAAGATCTGGAAAACAAACCCCATCGCGATGAACGTGATGGCAATGCCTGCCAGGGTGGACAGCAAAGCGGCTCGCGGAGTATACTTGCGCAACAGGCTCCCGAAACATGCCGCGATCAGCTCCATGGCACCGCTCACGAAGCAGGCCAGCAAACCGCACTGCCACGCCAGCACCGCGTCCAGCGTCTGGCGGTAGACCGGCGCGATGATGAAGACGATGTACGCGAAAAGACTGACGGTGTTGATGCCGTAGGGCATGGCCGTCACGTCAGTGCGGTTCTCTTTTCTGGCCAGCCGCCAGGCTTGCCAGGAGAAAAAGAGGTTCCCCACGAGGATGGAGATGGCCGCGCCTGGCAGAATCCTGGTGGCCACCCCTTCAGTGCTGATGCCGCACAAGAGCGGGCAGAGCGTGAAGATGAGCAGCAACTGCAGCAGATTGTCGATGAACAGGCCGAAGAAGCCGTCGAGATCGCCCTTGGTGATTTTCAGAAGGGACCACACAGTCATGTTCGGCTCAAGGGAGCACGTTTCGTGCGGGGAGAAAAGGGAATCGTTGTCTCATTTTCTCCACGCACCTCAATTTCAACCCTGAAACT
>JBGGMQ010000916.1:0-2758 GCA_041287975.1 Verrucomicrobium sp.
TCCCCCCACGGTGTTGTTTCCAAGGGCCTGTGCCATGTGCCGGAAGGTCGCATGGTCTTCGCCAACCTGACAGTGGAAGAAAACCTCAAAATGGGTGCCTATCTCCGTCGGGACAAAGCCGGAATAAAAGACGACGCCGACTATGCGTTCACCATGTTCCCCCGGCTCAAGGAGCGTGTCTCCCAGCTCGCGGGCACCCTCTCAGGCGGCGAGCAGCAGATGCTGGCCATTGCGCGTGCTCTGATGAGCAAACCCAAGTGCCTGATGCTGGACGAGCCTTCTCTGGGTATCGCGCCCATGCTGGTGCGGTCCATCTTTGACCAGATCGTCAAGATCAACAAGGAACGTGGACTGACGATTCTCCTGGTAGAGCAGAATGCCAACCTTGCACTGGCCATTTCCCACTACGGATACGTACTGGAAACCGGCCGGGTCATCCTGGAAGACAGTGCTGCGGCGTTGCGGCAGAATCCTCAGGTGCGTGAGGCTTACTTGGGAGACTGAGTCGGCAATGAGCACCGTTGGTCAAACTCGGATCCCAAAGGGGGAACCAGAATCTTCACGCGCCCAGTCCTGCGCCAGCGTCTCGGGTCCCACATCGTTGAGGCGAAGCGCGACCAGATTCTCCTCCCAGTCTTCCGCAACAGTGATGAGACCATCAATGATTTTCGAGAATCGCTCCAAAGCCATGTGAGCGACCGACTCGCTGTAGCAAAGCATCGCAAGGCCGTCGAAGTCCATTCCCAAAGTAGCACCGCCTGTGCCCATCCAGAGCACATTGGCAGCAAGCATGAAGGTGCTCGTTTTCGCACGATGCTCCTCGGCGACGACACCGAGGTCAATCACGAAGGCAAGCAGTCCCGTCTCGGCATCCAGTTGCAACTTCAGCACGAAACTTTCGTCGATGGTCAGAGCGCAAAAGCCCTCCACCGTAGGTAAGAGGTCTGGCAGCCCGATGACTCCACCGTACTGAGTGAGGAGCTGCTGGAAGATTTCGTCGTAATTCATGAGCAGGATATTGATACACCAGAGGTGTAAACTTCCGCAATGGAGAAAGGCCAAGTCAGTCTGACTGCCAGAGACTGGCACGCCAAGACAGGCCGCATCACGACTTCATGGTCAGCATGATGTTCAACACCACCTCGTCACGATGCCTGGCAACGGAGTCCTGTTGCTCGAGGCTGCTCGTGGGATCCGGCACTTTGGTCATGTCGATTCCCAGCTTGGAGAGCGTCTCCCGGGCCTTGTTGCGTACCGAGGGATCACTGTCTTTGTTGGTGGCAAGTTCGTACAGCCCCTTGGCATTTTGCTCTCTCGCCTGTCCCAAAGTGTCTGCGCCCCTTTTGGCAGCGCCATTCACCGACTTGGCCAGCGTGCAAACGCCGCGAGCAATGCCGAAACCCAGTGACAGAATGCCGAATGCTGCGCCGAGAGGAGGAAAGGCGGCCGTGGCCAGTGCCGCGATGCCGAAGCCGGCCGCCAGAGTGCTCAAGGTCCCCTCCACCGTCTTGCGAGTCATTTTACGATCACATTTGGCCTCTGCGTAGCGGGCGATGCGGGTAAGTTGGTCCTGCTGCTGACTGGGAGAGAGCTTGCTCAAGTGGGATCTGCCATCGGAGCCCACGCCCTTGGGATCGATCGCAAAACGAACATCTGGAGGCGCGTTTTTCGCGGCATCAGGACCTTTGCCGCGGAAGGCTTTCATGCGAGATTCAATGCCCGCCGCCTTGTCCAAATTCTGGTCTTTGGATACTCCGCCCCACACTTGCTGGAACCGGGACGCCTTTTTGTAAGCAACTACGGCAATCCCCGCATCAACGAGACCGAAGCCCGCTCCCGCCGCCCCCAATGCCACGCCCACCTGAGCGGAGGTGCTGGCACCGAGTTTGAAAGCATTGGCGGACCCGCTGAGAAATTTAGTAAAGCCCACCCCGCCCGCCGTGGCGCCGCCCGCCAGTTCCGCCTTCTCCTGCCGCCACGGACGTGCATGCCAGGTCCTTGCCTTGTCTGGAGTCTGTGTGGTGACATGGGACAGTTGATCCCGATTCAAGCCCAGGTCCTCCGTGACGGCTACGCGACGTCCGCCGGGTGTCGTAGGTTTGTGCACCTGCCCTGGCTCCACCCTGTCTATTCCTAGGGCAAGGGGTGTGGAAGAAAGTTGAACGCTAGTGCGATCCATGATGAAGCATTGGGAGAAATAACATGTCGCTACCCCATCATCTTCCTGGTCTGTCGATGACGTTACAGAATAGTTTCACGGATGTCTTGGACCTCGCCTCATCAGATCACGATTGAGCTGGGGCGTGCAGAACGCGTCAGACGACTGGGTGCGGCGATCTCCGGGTCGCCGGGGTCAGCGAAGATACGAGGCTTCGCTGATGTTTGTCGTTTTTGCTCGCGCAGCACGGCCAACGGCGACGAGGACGTCGCCGCTCCTTGGACTAAGAACGCTCTTGCTTGGGCGTGTAGGACGCAACTGCGGCGTTCGTAGACTGTCGCCCCCCTGCCTCTACGAGCTGTGATCCATGCGGGTGTAGAGCAATGCGCCTTTGATCAGACGGCAAAAATCTTTCTTGGTTGCTTTGAGGTGAGTGCCCAGCTTGGAGTCGAGCCCCTTCATGACCTTGTATTCAACGGACAGACGTTCCAAGTGAACGAGCCGAATGAATTCGTCGTCTTTTTTCCAAATCTGACCCTGCTGCAGCTTCATCGGCCAGCATAGACGCGATTGGAGGACATTGCGAGCTTCATCCCTCGG
>JBGGMQ010000917.1:0-2714 GCA_041287975.1 Verrucomicrobium sp.
ACTTCGGACTTGATCCCCCACCCCGCTCGAACGCCCTTCAGCCCTCCCGACTTCCCACCACCGCTGACTTCAAGGCGCCGCCCGGTTTACCCTCCTCAGGATTGCAGACATTCTGGGAGACAATGCACTCCGCGATAGTGCCGCCGTCAGGATGGTTGCGAGGGCGGATGCTGACAAACGCACCGATGGCATTCGCCCGGTAGCGAATGATCTTCAATCCCATGCCACTGGACTCCCCTGTCGGTTCCTTGAAGGGGACGCCATCGTTGGTCACGGTCAGGCTCACAGACTCCCAGTCGGTTTCCATGACCATGTCGATCCGGCTGGGATGACCGTGGCGGGCAGCGTTGTTGATGAACTCCTGGGCAATGCGGTAGATGTGGTTTGCCGCGTCGGTGTTGCTGACCAGGACTGTCTGCTCACACTCAAAGAAACAGGGCACCTCGTAGATGGTCTCAGCGAGACCGACGAGCTTGCGCAAAGCGAGCATGAGGCCCTCACCGTCCATCTCTACAGGAGAAAGACCACGGGCAATGTCCCGCAACAGGGCCGACGTCCCGCTAAGCTGGGATTTCAACTCCTGAGCCAGAGGCAGGCTGGGTGATTGCTCTGTACGCAAGGAAGCCACCAGCACTTCGCAACGCATTTTCAGCGATGCGAGCCGCTGACATGCATCATCGTGCAGATCATGCCCAAGGCGCTGACGTTCCTGTTCGCTGATTTGCAGGAACTGCTCCTCCAGCATCTTCCGATCCGTCACGTCGCGACTGATGCCGACCACGCGATGTATCTGACCGCTGGGCGAGCGTACCGGCAGGGCACTGGCCTCAATCCAGCCACGCTCCCCGTCTTTGCGGATCACTGGGTACTCAAAGTGCACAGGCTTGCCCTCGCTGTAGAGCGTCTCGAACAGCACCTTGAGCTTCTGAAGGTGCTCTTGCGGGATGAACTGGTTCCACAGGGGATTGCCACGCACAGTACCCTCCCGATCCCGCCCCCACACCCGCTCATACGCCGGGCTGATGTAGATGACCTGACGATTGCCATCAAGCACCCATACGACTTCGTTGATGTTGTCGACGATCTGCCGGAACAGCGCTTCCTGCTCATGCAAGGCTGCCGACAGTCTGGAAAACTCGTCCGCACCCGGCAGGATATCGACTGGCCCGATGCTGTGATGACGGCTGCGAATGAGGTCCAGCACCATGTTCATCCGGTTCCTAAGGAAGCGTTGCAGCCACCACCAGTACAGAGCGCAGATAACCAGGAGCGCGATGGCGGAGGCTCCTGCCTCCCAGATGGTGTTTTGCCGCTGGCCCGCAAGGACATCCAGCATGTCTCGCTCCAGAATGGCCACCCGGTACGAGATGCTCTCCAAGTCCGGATTTACCGGATAGGTCATGACGAGAGCTGTGGAAGACACTCGCTCTTTATGAGGCTCCCGGGAGTCCAGCGTGCGCGCGACCAGGTTCCCCGCCCCTTCGGTTGTGACCTGTTTCACCGTTTGCCCCACCCACGAGGCATTCGTGCAGGCCACGAACTTTCCTGCGCCGTCACAGATGCCCGCCCATTTCACGCGGCTGTAGCTGGACAATATTTCCAAGTGGGAATTCAACTGCTGCGACTTTTCCGGCTCGGCGCGTGCCGCCACCCTGGCGAGCCGGGCCACCTGCTTGCCGCCCAGCAGAGCCTGGTCCTTCAGCTCCTTGGAGTCCCCCAGCTTCAACAAGACACTGGTGTTCACCGCGATGAAAATCAGGCAGCATATCAGAACACTCAGCGGCAGGCTGGCGTGCAATGGTAGCGGCAGATATTTGCGAAGACTCTTCATCCGGGACGAAAACAACCCTTACAGGAACATTGACACTCGCAACACAATTCTGCCTCGGCCAGGGTCAGCTTGGGGCCCCCCCAGAGCCTGAGCCCTCGGATTTTCGGCTGTGCCTTGGATCGTAGTAAATGTGCACATCGGCCTCTTTGACCCCGAGGATCTGCTGGGCACGTTTGAGAGCGTTGCGTGTGGAAATGTTCGGGTTCGTGGCGTTGCCCACGAAGAGGTTCTCACGTCCCAGCACATCGATGAGGCCGCTGTTCTTAAGCACCCGCACCACATCCCGCATGGCTCCGCTGATGATAATATGCCGTCCCGACGACTGCATCACGCGAATGAGTTCCTCCAGGGCCATGACGCTGGTGGCATCCAGGTGCCTGGCATTTTTGAGACGGAGGATAATGATCTTCAGGTTGGGGTCCGAGCAGGTCCTCTGGATCTGAGTGCGAAAGAGTTCTGCAGCACCAAAGAAGAGATCCCCCTCCACATGCACGATGGAGATGGAGGGATTTTGCCGCTCTTTGCCCATGGCCTCGGCCAAGTTTCCCTCTTTGTTGAACTCGTACTCCACCAACGAAGGCTGGCTGGCCTTGCGGAGATAGAGCATGATGGAAACTCCCACCCCCGTGAAGATGGCCACGTGCAGCGGCACCAGCAGCGTCGCCATGAGGGTGATCACGAAGACGAATGCGTCCGATTTGGTCGCCCGCAGAGCGATGCGAATCTGGCGGCGATGGATCAGAGAGAGGGCGATGCAGATCACCAGGGTCGCCAGGACGGCACGCGGGATGTACGCCACCAACGGACCGATGGTGAGCGCCCCGATGAGGCAGATTGTGCCATTGATCATGCTCGAAAGCGGGGTGCGAGCACCGCTTTCAAA
>JBGGMQ010000918.1:0-4400 GCA_041287975.1 Verrucomicrobium sp.
AAGGTGCCCCAACCTGTCCGACAGCTTTGACCGAACCGATGTCAATTCCCATCTCCAGCGTGCTGGTGCAGATCGCAGTCACAGGTTTCCCGCTCTTGAGTGTCTGCTCCACATCCTCACGAAGGTCACGGCTCAGTGAACCATGGTGCAGCACAAACGGGTTGGAAGTCCAGTGCTGCGCCTGCTCCATCTGCCGCAGCTTGTCTGCCAGCATTTCCGTATCCCGGCGGCTGTTACAGAAGACGAGATTAGCTCCCTGTGAAAATCGCTGGGCGAGATCCACGGCTACTGCATTCAGTCCGCGAGCACTGGAGACCACTATTGGGACCGAAACACCAGTCTCAGCTTCCTCGCCCTCCTCCTCGTCTAGAAACGCCTTCAAACCCACCCGTTTCTCCTTGGACTGGCTGTCGTCGTTCAAGATAACGACACTCTCAGGAGCATCAGGATTCAGGAAATATCGTGCATATTGAAAGTCTCCCAGGGTGGCAGACAGTCCTACCAGCCGAGGTCGCACTGTCGCGGCGATCCCGAGCCGAGCCAGCAAGCTCCGCAAGTGGATGCCCCGCACATTGTCTACGAAAGCATGAAGTTCGTCGATGACCACATACTTGAGACGACCATAAAAGCGCAACAACTGACGGTCATAGTTGAGGAAATGTCCTTCCAGCGATTCCGGTGTGATCAGGAGCACGCCTCCCGGACTTTTCTTCAAACGTGTCCGCTCGCTCTCGCCTACATCGCCATGCCATCGATGCACGGGGATGTCTGCCAATTCACACAGCCGCTCCAGCCTCTTGAACTGGTCGTTGATCAGGGCTCTAAGCGGACCAATATACATGGCCCGCACTCCTCCCTCTGCATCGTCAGCAACATCTGACAGGATCGGCAGAAAGGCAGCTTCCGTTTTGCCACTGGCAGTACTTGCGGCCAGAATCAGGTCCGCTGGGGAATCCTGGATGGCAAGAATGGAGTCACGCTGCAAGGGTCGCAGGGCACTCCACCCCTCCCGGTAGATTGCCTCCTGGATCCTGCGATGCAGTCGGGAAAAGGCGTCACTCATGACGGAAGTGAGTTAAACCTTGAAGACATCGTCTTCAACGTCCACGGGCGGTGCGACTCCGGTAGCCACTTCCTCCTCAGCCGACATGGGTGAGGCAGGCTTCTGCAATCCTTTGCCGACCATGAGAAGATCCTGCCAGCGCTTGTCCGGGTTCTGATCCAGAAGGTTCAAAGTGCCTACAAAGTAGCGGATCACGTCCCGCGGCGTGCGAAAGAACTCAGCCCCGAGTACGTCGTTGGCACGGTGCAGGGTGGCTTCAATCCCTTCCGGTGAAACCGCCACCTTGGAAACATCTCCCGAAGCATGCACCAATGCAATGTTGTGCAGCAGGACATAGAGATCTTCCGGTGTCAGTGGTTTCAGCCGGACCACCGGTCCAGCGAGATCCGTGAGCCCTTGCTCCTTTGCGACGGCACTTTCTGCCAGGCGGCTTCTCAAGGCTTCATAGCTGAACAGGCCTCGCCGTTTGTCTTCAAGGCATTCGTCCGTGCCGGCAAAGATGAAGCCAAGACCTCGCACATTCCCCTGGAAGCAGTCGTTGATCAAAGTTAGGAGAGCTTCGTAGTTGGCCTGCCTGGCCCGCGAATTGGGCAACCGATGGGAAAGGACGACCATCTCATCCAGGTTGCAGACGAGGCCCGCAAAGCCGGCTTTGCGCACAAACGCCGCCATCAGCTTGAGGCTGTCGTAGAAGTTCTCGTCATCAATGATTCTGCGAACTCCCAGCTCCTGCCGCGCTTCCGTCTTGGTGGTGTACTCCCCCCTGAGCCAACGCAATGCCGCGGCCTGAAGGGCGTCGTTCTTGTCAACATAGCCTCGATAGTAGGCACGAACTGCCTCTGCAAATTCGAAACCACCCACGAGGTTCTGCAGATCTTTGAGGTCGTCCATGATGCGCCGCTCCACATCCTCAGTGGCCCCGCCGCTGGACATCACCTGCTGCTGCACCTGTGAGATCCAGGAGGCCAGCACTGATGGCAGGGCCCCGCCATCAGGCTGGGCTCTGGTGGCAAGATTGCGCATGAGTTCACTGTAAAGCGCCCGAGCCTCGCCTCCGGAGGCATACAACCGACGCTCCATGCTGAAGTCCGCCTGGGCTACCACCAGCTTCTTCTGGAACGCGATTGACCGGACGAGATTCAGGAAAAAACTCTTCCCGCTGCCAAATCTTCCGACAACGATGCGAAATGAGGATCCGTCATCGGCCACCCGCTCCAGGTCAGAGAGAAGTGCCGACACCTCGGCCTTGCGGCCGACCTGGATGAGATGAAGCCCCTGCTTGGGCACCAGACCCGCCTGGAGCGACTGCAGAACGGCATCCCGTTCACGACGTTTGATGGGTAGTGTTGACATGGCAAAGTGAGAAAAAAAACGATTAAGCGGCAGCCTGAAGCGGAATTGAACGGGAGACGCGCAGATGGGGTGGCAGGAGATCCAAATAGACCCGGACGACATCCATGCGTTCCAGCAGGAAGTCTCCAAGGCACTCATCCGACCAGGAATTGACAGAGCTCAAGAGATCATCCGGCATGAGCAGGTGTTTACCGGCAATACGATCAAACACATCACACGGCACTTCTTCCTGCCGGACCAATTCCCAGAGCGCCCCACGATAGCGACGATCCAATGCGAGCATCCAGGGCTCGTCCACAGGGGGAACTGGAACAGAAGCAGCGCTTGGTGGAAGCGCACTCTTCTGGTCGACCATGACCGTTGACGACTCCTCCTCACTCATCACTTCTGCGAGCATCGTAATGACCTCATGCGTCTCCTTCTTGAGAGCCTCAAGGCGGTCCCTGTCGAGTTTCAAACCCGACACAGGTCCATTTGAAACAGACTGTTGGGGAGGAATGGGCCCTCCAGAATCTGGCACGCCCGCGGGAGGATTGACCACCACGACCTCTGAGAAAGCCTCATCTTTTCCGAGGAACTCATCCAGAGTGGTCTCCGGAAGGGTCAGCAGCTTTTCAATGCGGCGCAGGACTTTGATTTCGTCCGGCCCCACTTCGCCATCGCTGGCGGCAATGTGCACCAACCCGCGAAAGACGTGATTGCGGCTGCGGAGGGGAATGCTTCTGGCGATCTGGGGCAGCGAACGGACTGCCAGATTGTAGTCACGCCGCAACACTGCCTGCGTGGCGCGCAGGTGCTTCCAATCCCGCTCAGAACGCAGCTCACTACCCACGTGACTTTCAAAAAGCTCCACTTCACGATCCGTGACGACGCCATCTGCGGCCGCCAATGCTGTGGCCAAGAACAGAAGGCGAATCACCGCGGGGATCTGCGGCTCATGCACTTCCCAATGCCCCCGCGGATAGATGGCGACTTCCTGATCCCAAGGTAGGGCCACGCTAACGAAGGCCGGATTCGGGGTGATGAACCAACCGACCGCTGCCAGGGATTCACTGAGCTTGGAGAACTGGCCTACTGTCAGCTTCTCACGCATGGGGATATCGTGAATTGTCGCAATGTCGCCAACTGGCACCACAGGAAAGCCGTTTTCTGTCGGGGACTCCGCCAGGAGTTCATTCATGGCCATGCGCACAGGATGCTCATCCAAATCCTGCAAAGCCCCGGGAAGGGCCTTCCAGGCAGCAATGGCGGCAGTGATGCCCTGTTTCTTCGAACCTCTGGCGCGACTGTAGCCGGAAAGGTCCTGGACACAGGAGTTCCAGATCTCAGGCAGCTTCTTGAACTGCCGACGCATGCCCAGCACGTTCGGGAAGCGCCACTCCAAACGAGACGTGCCGCCTTGGATGGCCAGCTGAAGCAGTGCACGATTCGCAGGCTGACAGGTCAGCACGGCATCCTGCTTTGCAGCCTGTAGAATAATACCGCCCGGGTGGCTCTCCTCAAAGCGCTGATGAAACAACTCCCAGAACTGCTCCGGCACCCGGTTAGTGACCGTGCTCCGCCGTGAGTTTTCATCAATGAGCGCCACCCGGTAGGCCACGGTCCAGTGCAGCGGCTCCCCCAGCTCATACAGGTTTGCCAAGACCATGCTCATGCCATCCGAGTCCGGCCTGTCTCCATCTATCTGCAGGAGATCCGGCCAGATGGAGCGATAGAAAGCGGCCCCGAGTCTCCAGCCTCCGACGTGCAACAGCTGCAGGAAGTAGCTGCGCAGGTGGCAGGTGGCATCCGTCAGTCCATAGTGCTGCATCAGTTGCATCACCTCGTCCAGGAGGGCCGGGTCAGTGTCGCCGTCGATCAATATCCGCCTTTCAAAACCGTAGAAGGCCATGAGGACATAACCCAAGGCCCGCTGCGCCGGATCAGGATCCCTCCGACCCGTCGCCAGCCACTCCAGATACGCACGGCGCTGACCGGGTGTAAG
>JBGGMQ010000919.1:0-3808 GCA_041287975.1 Verrucomicrobium sp.
GCGCCCCCAGCGGAAGCGTGCGCCTGCTTTTTCCGGACAACCTTATGAGCGCCAGCAAAGTAGTGCCGGGCTTTAGCCTGACATCGCGCCACCTAAGTCTCTCGGAGCCAGGCTAAAGGCCGGCACTACCTTCTGGCTCGCATAGCACGAATCATAAACTCGCCCAGCAACCTTTTCAAAATGCTCCAATCGCAGCAGCTTTCACTGTGGTCATGAAGCCGTCACCCCCAATTTTTCTTTCCTATAACCGATCTTTATTGATGTCCCGGCTGCTGGTGATCGCCGCCGTCTTCGCACTGGGCACGGCACTGGCCATCAAGGCATGGCCAACCGCAGACAGCGGAGCCAAGCCGAAAGGCATCGTCACGACAGGTTTGGCATCGCCTGCGGCAGTCGCGTCGGTTGCAATCGTGGATCCGGTTCAGGCGCTTCTGGACACTTTACCCAAGGTTTCAACCAACAGCTCTGCCTCTGAAAAGGCGCTGCAGGAAGCCGCGTCGCAGGTGAAGAAACGACCTCAAGACGCCGTGTACCTGGTAAACCTTGGCGACGCCATTGCCCAACGTCTGCGGGAGACGTCGGACCCAGGCTTGTATTCCCTGGCTCTGCTGTCCTACCAGCAGGCGCTGGCAAGGTCCCCTTCCCTTCCCGATGCTATGACGGGCATCGCCTGGGTGTACGGTGGCCAGCATGCCTTCCCTCAAAGCGTGGAATGGGCCAATAGAGCGCTGAAAGTGGATCCGGGAAATCCGGCAGCGCAAGGACTGCTGGGCGATGCCGCCCTGGAACTGGGAGACTATGAGGAGGCACTGGTTTCCTATCAAAAGATGATGGATGCCCGGCCGGACTTGTCGTCCTGGAGTCGAGGAGCTTACCTTCTGTGGATCAACGGAGATCGGAACCGTGCGAAGATGCTCATGGAAAAGGCCATCCGTGCTGGTGGCCCCTTTGCGGAAAACACCTCCTGGTGCCGGGCCCGACTGGCGATGATGGCGTTTCACGAAGGGGCGTATTTGCCAGCGGCACAGGCCTTGGACGTACCACTGCGAGCCAGCACGACCAACACCCATGTGCTGCTGGCAGCGGCGCGGATCGCCTGCGCCTTGCAGGATTTGCAGACAGGGGCTGAGTATTTTGAGCGCGTGCTGAAGAATGGACCCCACATTGAAGCACTGGCTGGCCTGGGTGACATCGCACAGGCCAAAGGAGATGCGACCGGTGCGGAGGGCTTCTATCAGAAGGTCCTGGACCTGCATGCCTATAACGTGACTCACGGAGTGCACGATCACATGGCCATGGCCAAGTTCTACGCGGATCATGACCGCAACCCCGTAGAAGCGGTCCGCCTCGCCGAGCAACACAAGGATTCAAAGAACGTGTTTGAAGCTCACGTGCTGGCCTGGGTCTATTTCAAAGCAGGCGACCAGGAGCGTGCCATTGCCGCGATCAAGATCGCGCTCTCACGAGGCACACCAGATGCAGAGATCGAGTATCATGCCGGAATGATTGCCGCCAAAGCAGGCGACAAAGCCTCGGCGGCCCGACACCTCCGCAGAGCGCTAGGACTGAATCCGCAGTTTAGCGTGCTGCAGGCTCCCATTGCGGAGCGCGCAGTGGCGGAATTGGCGGCTGGTGGTGGATCGTGATGCCCAGAAGTCGACCGGCCTTTTCTGAGCCCTTTGGAGTTGCGGCCCTGAGCCGACTGAAGTCGGTACTCCAACCCTGATGGCGGATGTGCTGGGAGGTTCTAGGAAGCAGCCTGCCGGTGTGGAGCGCTGCTCAAAGGGTACGCGCGCGAGATGCGCGTGGTAGCAAGCGAATCCTGGTAACCGGGAGATGCCTTGAAGCGTATCTGAGAGGGCTCCTTCCCTGGAGGCAGCGCATCGTTCCTCATCATTGGCATGAGTTTCATCGTACTCGGCGTGGTGATTGTGAATGTGTTCTCGAAATCGGTGGCGCATTGAGGATGCTGGAGGCCAGATTTCGCGCAGGGTCCCCTCCAACACTCCTTTGTTGTCCCAGTTTGCGAACGAGGTCCTCAAGCGGGGTTGGAGTTCCGCATTTATGCGGGCTCAGTCAGCGTATTCAATGGATCTGCCATGGCCAAGCAACGCAAAAATCGCACACCAAACGGATGTTCCCGGCGAGCCGCCGAAAACCGCAGGCCAGCGGCCTGCGCTCCCCTCTGAAGAGAACACGCTACACCAGCTTCATCCGCGTCAGGTCCTGCGTATCAACCAACCCCACGGGATGTCCGAATTCATCCAGCACGACAAGATCATCCACACGGTGTTGCTCCAGTACAGCGAGCACCTCCGCGGCGAGTTTCCCGGCGGTAATGCTGATGGGATTCCGAGTCATGAAGGGCTCCACGGGCTTGGCCGCGATATTGGGATCGGCCTGAAAGGCACGGACGAAGTCGCCATGCGTGAAGACGCCGGCGAGTTTGCCATCGGGTTGCACCACAACGGCGGCCCCGCTGCGAGCCCGTGTCATGGCTTGCAGGACCTCCTGGATGGATGTCTCCGGCGTGGCGACCGCCATGGAGGCCCCCGAGCGCATGACATCGCTCACCTTGGTCAGAAGAGCGCGGCCAAGGGCTCCGCTGGGGTGGTATTTGGCAAAGTCCTCCTCGCGGAAGCCACGGGCCTCCAGCAGTACCATGGCGAGGGCATCGCAGAGGACGAGCATCGTCGTCGTGCTGGAGGTGGGTGCCAGATTGAGTGGACAGGCCTCGCGCTGCACTTGGGAATCGAGCACGATGTCGCTGTTCCTGGCCAGGGTGCTCTGGGAATTGCCTGTGATGGCGATCAGCGTCACAGGGTGTCGGCGCAGGTGCGGGAGAAGATCGATGAGCTCCTGAGTCTCGCCGCTGTAGCTGAGGAGGATGACGGTATCGCCATCGTCCAGCACACCCAGATCGCCGTGGAGGGCGTCCTGGGCGTTGAGGTTCACGCTGGTGGCTCCGGTGCTGTTGAGGGTGGCTACGAGCTTGCGACCGATGTTGCCGCTTTTGCCGACACCGCAGACCACGATTTTGCGGGTGCCAGCGAGACAGTTCAGGAGGGCCTGCACGGCCTCAGTGAAGGTCTCTCCCACACGATCCCGCAACCGGTTGAGTTCTTCGATCTCAAGCTCAATGACGCGACGTGCTTTCTCGGGAAAATTCATGGTGACAGGGGCCAGCATTCAACTAGGGATGCCTCCCGCCAAGCTAAAGAATCCGTCCCTCCCCGCAATGCCGAAAAAGCCTGTGATCGCCAGTTATGTCTCTGACTTCCTGAAGCCAGACATGCTGCACGTTTACCGACAGATCAGCGGGTTGCAGACGCTGGAGCCATGGGTGTTCACCCACAAACACGAGCAGGAGGCACGCTTCCCCTTCCCCAAGAAGCGCATCACCGTGTTGCCGAAGCCGAAGCTGCGCTGCTGGCGGCGCTGGGTGTCAAAGAACGTCAAGAAGGCCCCGTGGCATCTCTACGGTTGGGAAGTGCGGCGGGCGATTCTGGAGATGACGCGGGCGGAGGCGAAACTGCTGCACATCTACTTTGGCCACACGGCCATCCATTTTCTGCCTCTCATCAAGGCCTTCCCCCACCCTGTTGTGGTTTCTTTTCACGGAGCCGACGCCGGGGTGGATGTGAACAAGCCGAATCACCTGGCACCTCTGCGTGAGGTGTTCTCGGCAGCGGACCTCATTCAGGCACGCTCGCAAAGCCTGGCAGATGATCTGGTCAAGCTCGGCTGTTCGGCGGAGAAAGTGCGCGTGCAACGCACGGGCATCCCGCTGGAGGAGTGGACCTTTACT
>JBGGMQ010000920.1:0-3489 GCA_041287975.1 Verrucomicrobium sp.
TTTGAAACCAAAGACGTCTTCAAGAGAGTGCAGAAGGAGGGCGACCTTTTCGCCCCGGTCCTGACCCTGAAACAAAAGCTGCCTCGGATCTCAGCGGAGAGGTTGGGGTGACTGTGCAGGTCGAAGGGTGTGGCGGCAAGCGCTCACGAACCCAACCTACCCAGCAGCGGCCACCCCAGCAGCCCGTCGAGCGCGGCGCACTGGTAGACCACGACCGTGATCCAGAAGATAGCTTGAAAGAGGGGCTTCGACGTCTTGTGACGGAAGCGGTGTTGCGCCAGATACGCCCCAGGCCAGCCACCCATGAGGGCGAAGAGGTGCAGACGGGATTCAGGGATGCGCCAGCGTCCCGTCTGGGCGCGCTGTTTGTCATACCCGTAGAGCCCGTAGGTGGCCAGACTCATGACACTCAAATACAGCAGTGCCATCCAGAATCTAGGCAGGGTCAATGCCAGAGCCACGAGGGGGAGTGCCAGCAATAGTGCCAGCAGGGAATACTGGCGTAGGGAGAGGGAACTCTTGGAAATGGGGGCGGACATGGAGGTGCTGTCCTTGCCTACGCCCGAATGTTCGGGCGCGCAATCCTGCAAAATGTCGGGGCGAGGATCAGATCCCCATATTCCCCAATACCGTTGCAATACGGTTCACCGTGGCTGTGATTTCGGGGTGCGAGGCCTCAAGCTCCTCGACAGAGGAAACCAGCTTGTCGATTCCCTGGGGTTCGGTCGCCGCAGCTTCCTCGGCAGGGTACTCCATGACCGAGGCGTGACTGTCCTCCATGGCCTCCAGATGTTGCAGGAGTTCCTCACGGGTGGATTCTGGCAGGTTGTCCGCATTTTCCACCTGATTTCGAAGCTGGGCCAGAAGGTTTTCGATCATGAAACTACGTTAACGAAGGTGACTTGGAGAGACAAGAAAGGAATCGTGAAATGGAGGGGTGATTCCACCTGTCACAGGGCATCGAATCTGCTGCCACGGCTGATCGCATCCAACTGTGACCGAACATGTTGTGATGCAACTCTCCGGCCGTGCTTGGCCTCTTGAAACCAGTGCAGTGACTTTTTTGGCAGACTTGACTTCCCAGCCTAGCTGATCGGCAGCTAGACGGCCGCCGACATGGATTGGAACAAGCTGAGGTTTGCCACGAAGAGACCGAAGGCGATGAGGGTACCGGTGAGCCAGATGAGGGCGATGGCACGGATGTCACGAAAGAAAAGCCCCACCAGCATCGCGAGGCAGACCACCCCGTAAAACAGACCCAGCATGGCAGTGAACTGCATGAGCCAGAAGGTCGCCTCCCTGCTCAGGTAGTAGACGAAGACCTGGACCGCGAGGACCGCCAAAGTGAGGGAGATCAGGATGAAATGTCGGGCCATCGTTGTGTTCGCGGGTGCGATCTCCGAAGCGGCTTAGTGTTTAGGCAAGGCAGGAGCGTTCCTGCTCAGATTTTCCAGTTTTGCCAGGATGTCGTTCTCCGCGGCGGCACTTTCCGCATTGGCAAAAGCGATCATGAGATTCACAGCAACGATCATTTCGAAGTTTTCCGGGCAGGGGTCGACTCTCACCTGACCGGAAAGCACACCTCTCATCTGACGGTAGGCATAGAAGTGATAGATCGTGGCACCGTCTGCAAGAGGTGGGGGCTCTGCGGGATGAGCAACTCTGAGCAGGTGTTCCACCCACTGACAGTTCAAACGCTCTGCCAGTGCGAAGGGAAACTTTTTGGTGACCCTCTTCGGAGTCATGTTCACTGGCTCCCGTTGGCGCAAAGCGTGAACTATCGATTGTGAAAAATACCCGTACTCGAGGCTGGCTTGGTCTTCACCTACCTTTGACAAAGAAATCATCTGCTCGCCAGCGCCGTCCCGAATAAAGGCTCGCGCCAGCTCACCCGGCGCATCGTCGAGAATGTTGTACGCCACATTCCAAAGGTTGATGGGTCGGGGATCGACAGGGGTGAAGTATTTCTTCACAACATCCTCCCCCTTGGCTGACGGAACCCAGTTCGCGGGCAGCATCATCAACATCAGCAGGAGGAGGACGGAACGCAGCTTCATGGGGAAAGTTGGATCAGGGTGCCAGGGTTTGGAGGGTGAACCATTGAAGCCCTTCCCCGAAGGGGATTCTGCCACAAGCCCAACGTTGGACGAGCTTTTAGCGAGTCTACGTTGGGTAATGTTGAAATCACAGTCAGGTCCGGAAGCCGTGCAATCACGCCCACCCCAGGGTTCATCTCTTCAAAGCCTACCCAACGCACCGACGCACTGACACCCCGTCACCGCACCTGCTTCTCCCGGGGACAGGTCGTCAGATGGTCATTCACCATACCCACCGCCTGCATGAAGGCATAGCAGATGGTGGATCCCACGAAAGTGAAGTCCATCTTTTGAAGGGCCTTGCTCAACTGGTCGCTCACCTCCGTCTTGGCTGGCACTTGAGTTGTTGCCGTGAACTTGTTCTGCACCGGCTTGTTCCCGACATGCGACCACAGGAAGGCGGAGAACGCTTCCACATCACCGTCGAATTGCTTCATGAGGGCGCGGGCATTGCGCACCACACCGGCGACCTTGAGCCGGTTCCGCACAATGCCGGGGTCGAGCAGTGCTTGGGCGACTTTGGCATCCGTCCATCGGCTCAGCACCTTGGGATCGAAACCTTCAAAGACCTCCCGGTACCGGGCTCTCTTGTGCAGAATGGTGCGCCAGCTCAGACCCGCCTGAGCGCCTTCGAGATTGATCATCTCAAACAGATGCCTGCCATCACGACACGGCACGCCCCACTCCTCATCGTGATAGGCGACATACAGAGGATCATCGGCGGGACACCAGGGGCAGCGCATGAACTGGGATCGAAGGGAACCCTCCCACTGTCAACGTCCCACATGCAAAAGCCGCCGGCTTTCTCCCAGCAGGTAGGCAGCCTGGATGTAGGGATCATGACTCACATCACTCCACAGCACCTGCCCCTCGCTGTTCAGCAGAAAGGTGCCGTGAAGGGGCTTGTTCAGGAAGTCATCGTGGCATTTCCAAGTCTTGAAAGTGGCCAGTCCGGGATCGGCCAGGATCAGGAATGGAAGGTCGGGATTGATGGCTGGATCCTTCCCCAGAGTCTGCTCCAGCTCTTCCACCTTGTCGGTGCTCACGGTGATGACTTCAATGCCCGCCTGGTTGAACGCTGGAACTTGGGGGCGGAACTTCTGCAACTGCTCCACACAATGGGGGCACCCGCCTCCCAGAAAAAAGATGACCAGGACGGGCCGGCCTCGATAGGCGGAGAGATCCAGCACCGATCCATCCTTGTCCGGCAGTGCCAGGGCGGGAGCCATGGGAGCCAGGGCACTGGCTGTGGCGCCTGCAATGCCCGCTGCTGCGTTAGAAGCCGTCGAAGGGGTGGTGGTCGCTACCTGGGCCTTGAGGCTCTCCAGCGCGGCCAGGACAGGTTTGGAACCGGGCTGTTTTCCCAGGGCTTCCTCCAGCATGGCAAAGGCCC
>JBGGMQ010000921.1:0-5733 GCA_041287975.1 Verrucomicrobium sp.
GAGATGGCGTAGCGAGTCAGGCCCCTGAGGTAGCGCTGCACCTGGTCGATGTCACTTTCCAGACCGCGGATCAGTTCATCAGCCTCAAAGGAGTTAAACTTGGAGATGCGTTTGATCTTGATTTCCGTGAGACGGGTGATGTCATCCTCAGTGATTTCGCGCTTAAGCAGGCCCAGATACGGGGTGAGCCCCTTCCAGATGGCACCAATGACCCCATCCCAGGTGGTGCATTCTTCGATGTCACGATAGATGCGCTTTTCGATGAAGATTTTCTCCAGGGGGCTGAAGTGCCACTTCTCCTCAAGCTCGCCCAGTTCGATATCCAACTCCTGCTTCAGAAGCTCCCTGGCGTACTCAGCGTTCGCCTTCAGGATTTCGGAAACGGTGATGAAGTGCGGCTTGTCATCGCGAATGACCACCGCATTCACGGAGATGCTCACTTCACAGTCCGTGAAGGCATACAACGCCTGAATGGCCTGATCGGGATCGGTTCCGCTGGGCAGGTGTACGAGGATTTCCACGAACTCCGCCGTGTTGTCCTCCACCTTCTGAACCTTGATCTTGCCCTTTTCATTGGCGGCAACGATTGACTCCTGAACGCTGCCAGCCGTCGTGCCAAAGGGGATTTCCGTGATGCGCACAATGTTGCGCTTGGGCACAGCATCAATCTTGGCACGCACCCGCACCTTGCCACCGCGCTGCCCGTCATTGTAGTCCGCGGCATCCATGGTGCCGCCTTGAAGGAAGTCCGGGAAGATCTGAAACGGCTCCCCCCTCAGAGCCGCGATGCAGGCATCGCACAGTTCATTGAAATTATGAGGGAGGATACGGCAGGACAAACCGACGGCGATGCCTTCCACCCCCTGGGCGAGAAGCAGCGGAAACTTTACCGGGAGGGTGACGGGCTCCTTGTTACGACCGTCATAGCTTGAGGCCCACTCGGTGACCTTGGGACTGAACACCACGTCCAAGGCGAACTTGGAGAGCCGGGCCTCGATGTATCGCGAAGCTGCCGCGCCGTCCCCCGTGAGGATGTTTCCCCAGTTCCCCTGGGTGTCAACAAGCAACTCCTTCTGGCCAAGTTGCACCATGGCATCGCCGATCGAGGCATCACCATGCGGATGGTACTTCATGGTGTTGCCCACCACGTTGGCCACCTTGTTGTAGCGCCCGTCTTCCAGCTCCCGCATGGAGTGCAGAATGCGGCGCTGCACCGGCTTGAGGCCGTCATTGATGTGCGGCACGGCACGCTCCAGGATCACGTAGGAGGCGTATTCCAGGAACCAGTCGCCGTAGAGCTCATCCACCAGCTTGGTGTGGAGCTCTTCAGGATGACTGGGGCCGGAGGTGGGCGGTAGAGAGTCGGGAGTCACGCGGGAAACAAGAGGCAAATATCAATCTTCAATTGTCAGGGTACGGGCAGGCTGAATGGGAATCAGAAGGGTGCTTCAAGGGAAATCACGGACTTTTGCTTTTTCTTCAGTTCCTCCTCTTCGCGAGCTTTGTCCTCAAGCTCAACATCATGCTCCACACGCAACTGGGACACGATGTACTCCTGGCGTTCAGGGGTGTTCTTGCCCATGAAGAAGGTCAGCAGTTCCTTGATGCTCTTGTGCTCTGGCATCAACACGGGATCAAGACGCATGTTGGGCCCAATGAAGTCTTTGAACTCATCGGGAGAAATTTCACCGAGGCCTTTGAACCGGGTGATTTCGGCGTTCTTGCCGCACTTCTCGATGGCCCGACGCCGCTCCTCGTCAGAGTAGCAGTAGAATTTGTCCTTCTTGTTGCGGACGCGGAACAACGGCGTTTGCAGGATGTAGAGGTGACCACGCCGGATCAGTTCGGGGTAAAACTGAAGAAAGAACGTGATCATGAGCAGGCGGATGTGCATGCCGTCGACATCAGCATCGGTCGCCATCACGACGTTCTGGTAGCGCAGTTCCTCCAAATCCTCCTCGATGTTGAGAGCGTTCTGCAGCAGGTTGAACTCCTCATTCTCATAGCAAACCTTGCGGGTGAGCCCGAAGCAGTTCAGCGGCTTGCCTCGCAGGCTGAACACCGCCTGAAAATTCACGTCGCGGCTCTTGGTGATGCTGCCGCTGGCAGAGTCTCCTTCCGTGATGAAAAGGGTGCTCTTGGCGCGCTCAGCGTGCTTGGTATCCAGATGCACGCGGCAGTCGCGCAGCTTCTTGTTGTGCACCTTCGCCTTGCGGGCGCTTTCGCGGGCGATCTTCTGAATGCCACTGATCTCTTTGCGCTCCTTCTCGTTCGCCTGGATCTTCTCCAGCATGGCCTTGGCCACGTCCCCATGCTTGTGCAGGTAGTTGTCGAGCTGCGAGGTGACGAAGTTGACAATGGTCGTGCGCAGACTCCTGCCGTTGGGCTCCATGGCCGTGCTGCCCAGCTTGGTCTTGGTCTGCGACTCGAAGACGGGCTCTTGCACCTTGACGCTTACAGCAGCGACGAGGCTGCCGCGGACGTCATTGGGGTCGAACTGTTTTTTGTAGAATTCTCGTGCTTCTGCCACCACGGCTTCACGGAAGGCCGCCAAGTGCGTCCCCCCCTGGGTGGTGTGCTGACCGTTGACGAAGCTGTAGCACTCCTCGCCATAACCATGGCCGTGCGTGAAGGCGACCTCCACCTCTTTGGAGGCGAGGTAGATGATGGGGTACTGCGGCTCCTCCGTGAGTTTGGCATTGAGCAAGTCGATCAAGCCATCCTTGCTGCGGAATTTCTCGCCATTCAGCGTGAGCGTCAAACCAGGATTCAGCCAAGCGTAGAACCGCAGCATCTCACGAATGAAATCCAGACGGTAGGCAAAATCGCTGGCAAACGATTCCCGGTCAGGCCGGAAGGTGATGCGTGTGCCATCCCGGTCCGTGGTCGGCGCAGGATTCTTCATTTCCTTGGTCACCAAACCCTTGGAGAACTCGAGGGCTCGCGTCTTGCCTTCGCGGTAGGCCTGAATGTCAAAGCGGTCCGACAAGGCGTTCACGGCCTTGATACCCACCCCGTTCAGCCCCACGCTGCGCTTGAAAACTTCGCTGTCGTATTTGGCCCCAGTATTGATCTGGGCCGCGCACTCCATCAGCTTGCCCAAGGGAATGCCGCGACCGTAGTCACGGACGCTGCAGATGTTGTCTTCAATGGTGATCTCCACCTCTTTGCCATAGCCCATCACGTGCTCATCGATCGTGTTGTCGATGACCTCTTTGAGAAGCACGTAGATGCCATCTTCAGGCGCCGTCCCATCTCCGAGCTTCCCAATGTACATGCCTGGACGCAGGCGAATGTGTTCCCGCCAGTCGAGCGAGCGGATGGAGTCTTCGGTGTAGCCGTGGTCTGCCATGGGAAACGGGAAATTGGGAAGGGTTGAACGTTTCGTTAGCCTGAAACGCCCCGCCGTCAAGCCAATGGTACTCATTCGACCAGTAGCGGATCGAATTCGTTGCCGAGGTTACTTCTTGACCTCTGCCGCCGCAGCCCGGGTGTCGGGTTCGACCCTCACGAAGCGCAAATCGAGGCTGAGCATCCAGAACCAGCCCAGACTGACGGCAGTCAGAATGAGGGAGATCCACCAGGGCCAGGCTCGAAGCATGAGGGATTGTGCGAGGGAACTGTCATCCCGCAAGTACGATGTCTGGCTATCGTCGGCGCGAGCCGAGGAAGCTGACGAAAATGTTTGCGCGCCCCCCCCTTTCGGGCCATGAACATGAAACCGCGCCGCCCGCTTTGTCCTCGTCACGCCCGCAAGTCCTCGTCGTTATTCCTGCGCGCTGGGGGTCCACTCGATTCCCTGGCAAGCCGCTTCACCTCATCGCCGGAAAGCCGCTCGTCCAACACGTTTGGGAGCGCTGTCTCCTGTGCCGCAAGGTGGATAAAGTCGTGATCGCGACCGATGACCTGCGCATTGCCGATGCGGCCCGCCGCTTCAACGCACTCGTGGTGATGACCGATCCTGATCATCCCAGCGGCACCGATCGCGTGGCTGAGACGGCGGCCTCGTTTCCCGATCATCCTGTGATCATCAATGTCCAAGGGGACGAACCGCTGATCTCCCCTGCCCTCATCGATGAACTGGCAGACACCCTCGTTCGCGAGCCTGCGGTGCCCATGATCACCGCTGCGGCTCCCATTGAAGATCCGGCTCTTTTGCACGATGCCAATGTGGTGAAGGTGGTGCTCAACACCCGACGTGATGCACTGTATTTCTCCCGCTCCTTGATCCCCCACCCCCGCAATCCGGACACTGGCATTGTCCACTACCGCCACCTCGGCATCTACGGCTTCCAGCGGGATTTTGTCTTTCAGTTTGTCAGCTGGCCCCCGTCGCTGCTTGAGCGGACGGAATCGCTTGAACAACTTCGCGCACTCGACAACGGCGCGGCTATCCGCGTCGTACTAACTCACGAGACCTCTCCAGGCGTCGACACGCTGGAGCAGGCAGTGGCCATCGAAAAAGTTCTCCAGTCCTCATAACACACCTCCTCACACACACACATTTTGTCCCCAATGAAATACATCTTCGTCACCGGTGGCGTCGTCAGCTCGCTTGGCAAGGGCCTGGCAGCTGCCTCGCTCGGCACTTTGCTGGAGCACCGTGGCTTGAAAGTGATCCTGCAGAAATTCGACCCCTATCTGAATGTCGACCCTGGCACGATGAATCCGTACGAGCACGGCGAAGTGTACGTGCTGGATGACGGTGCGGAGACCGACCTGGACCTGGGCCACTACGAGCGATTCACCAGCACCAATCTCTCCCGCCTGAACAACCTGACGAGCGGGCAGGTGTACACCAACGTGCTGGCCAAAGAGCGTAGCGGTGCCTACTTGGGCAGTACCGTGCAGGTGATCCCGCATGTGACCAATGAGATCAAGGAGCGCATCCGCAAAGTGGCGCGCGAGATGACCGCCGATATCATCATCACAGAAATTGGCGGCACCGTCGGGGACATCGAGGGACTGCCCTTCCTGGAAGCCATCCGTCAGTTCGGTCAGGAAGTGGGACCTGAGAACGTCCTCTACATCCACACGACCCTTATCATCTACATCCGCGCCGCTGGCGAGTTGAAGACCAAACCCACCCAGCAGAGCATCGCCAAGCTGCGTGAGATCGGGATCAGCCCCGGCATTGTCCTTTGTCGCACGGAAATGCGTCTGGACCAGGACGTGAAGGACAAAATCTCTCTTTTCTGCAACGTCGAGCCTGAGGCTGTCATTGAGGCCGCCGATGTGAAGAACTCCATCTACGAAGTGCCTCTGAAGCTGCACGAAGAGAAGCTGGACGACCTCGTCTGCAAACTCCTGCACCTGGAGACCAAGCAGCCCGACCTCGCCCGCTGGCGCAAATTCGTGAACCGTGTCATCAACCCAACGCATCACGTGCGCATTGCCGTCGTGGGTAAGTACATCGAGCTCCAGGACGCCTACAAAAGCATCTACGAAGCCCTCGTGCACGCAGGGGCCGCCAATGATGCCAAAGTCGAAGTGGTGCGAGTCGATGCAGAGGACATTGAGAAAAACGGCGCCGCCGGTCCTCTGGCGGGTCTGCAAGGCATCCTCGTTCCTGGTGGCTTCGGCGACCGCGGTACTGAGGGCAAGATTGCCGCCTGTCGCTATGCCCGTGAAAACGGCATCCCCTACTTCGGCATCTGCCTTGGGATGCAGATCGCGGTGATCGAGTTCGCTCGCAGTGTCTGCGGATGGACCGATGCAAACAGCACCGAGTTC
>JBGGMQ010000922.1:0-8635 GCA_041287975.1 Verrucomicrobium sp.
TCCCCTCTTCGAGGCAGATGAAAGTTTTTGCAGACATTACGGCGGCGAGGCCACCCTTCACAGAAGATTCGAAACTCTCACCGAGCTTGAGCGACTGCTCCACAGGTTTCAGGAAACGATCAATCTCGGCAGGTTGAACAGGGCGGCGCCAGGCCTTCTCTGCGAAGCGCGTGAGGATCTCGCGGGCATAGCCGGGATCATCCTTGGCAGCAGGATCCGCCCCGCGGAAAAAGATGCGCTGGTGTGTGAGCGTGGGCCATGCGTCCACGATCGGGCCATCCCACTCCACGGAGTCAATGATCAGCGTGGGTTGGATGGGCTTGAACTCATCGTCTGTCAATTTGAGCTGCCAGGGCACCCGGCTCTTCGTCGTGGTAAAAGCATTGGGGGTGCCGGAGTGGCGGGAGCGACGGCCTTCAGGGTTCGGGCCGGGGACGGAGTTGATGAGGCGTACGGGATACTTCCCAGCAGTGAGGTGCACGCGCGCTTCTACAGTGACGGGCTTGTCCTCGGGGGCGTCGATGTCCTGCTCCAGCAGAGTCTTGTCCACATTCGTCATGTAGACCTTCAGGCGAGGCGGTCTGCCGCCCTCGGGACGCAGGCCACTGAGCTTCATGCGCAACACATACTCGCCGGTGGTCTTGATTTCGATGGGCCAGGAGTCAGTGGTGTAGTTGTTGGGCACGATTTCGATGCGCACCTTGTCCGCGATGCCGCGGGCCTCATACTCTTTGGCAAAGCCCTTCCATCGCAGGTCGAAAGGGTTCCAGCGGATCGCCTCCCGCTTGGGCTCGGGGCGGAGTGAGAGGGCCTCATCCAGCACCATCTCCGCCGCCGCCAGGTGCTTCTCCACATGGGCAGGGGAAATCGTGAGCACTGGGCCGATGCGCTCAAACCCGTGCCAGTCGGGATCTTCCGGCAGGCCGGTGGGCGCTTTCACATCAAACCTTATTCCCAGGAGATCCCGGACCGTGTTCGCGTATTCGCGGCGGGAGAGCTTGCGGAAGGAGACTCGCTCTGCTCCTGAGGACTGGTTGGCCGCCTCGGCTTCGCGAAGTTGACTGACAATCCACTCGGCCACTTTCGCCACCTCAGCCGGAGCTGGGCGGGGCTCATCCTCAGGAGGCATGTCGCCCGAGTTGATGCGGTTCATGATCTCCTCCCAGTGTCCCATGGTTTTGGGGGAGCGGGCATTGATCAGCAGCATGTCCGTGCGCAGATCAGCCTTCTGTTTCTTCTCCCCGTGGCAGCTGTTGCAGTGGTGGTTGAAAAATGGGCGCACCACATCATTCAGGCCCGCAGGTGTGATGCCTTCGGCCGCCGCCGTAGGGGTTGCCGAGTCGGTTGCGGGCGCGACCTCAGCGGCGCTGCCGAGCGTGGGGCAGACAACAGCCATCATGCCGGTGAAGGCACCCACTAGGGGCAGGAAAAATCGGGGCAAAGGAGAAGTCATAGAGCAGGACAGAGCAGATAAAGAGCGGCAGAGAGATAACCTTTCACGGCTCGCCCCCCGAGTTCTCGGGGTGACTGGCCGAATCAGAGGGTTATTTTTGACGGAAGACTTCACTCTCCACGCACAGCAGAATGAGGTCGCGCAGCGGGAAATCTGAGGCCGCAGACTGGTTCACGATGTTCCGGATCGCCGGACGGTCAGAGACCTCCAGCTCGCGGCCGAGCGCATGGGTGAGGAGCTTCTCCACCAGGCACCGGGCGAATTGATCCCGCCGCTGCAGCAGCTCGGTCTTGAACCCGGTCACATCTTTAAACTGGGTGCTGCCAAACTCCCCGCTGGCATCCACGGGTATTGCGGTCTTGTTGTTAACATAATGCCCGCGCCAGCGACCGATGGCATCGAAGTTCTCCAGCGCAAATCCCGGGGGATCGATCTGGTGGTGACAGCTCCGGCAACTCCCGCTCGCCTGGTGTTTCATGAGCTGGTCACGAATCGTCTTGGCTCCTCGAATGTCGGGCTCAATCGCCGGAATGTTCGGCGGGGGAGGGGAGGGAGTTGCCCCGAGGATGTTCTCCAGCAGCCACACACCGCGAAGCACCGGCGAGGTGTCCACTCCATTCGCCGTCAGGGTCAGGACACTGGCCTGGCTCAATACGCCACCGCGTCGGCGGTCAGTGAGTTTTACTTGAGTGAATCCAAGGGAGGGCGCATGGCCCGCCGCGTCAGGAACGAGGTCCTCCGCATTCAGTCCCGCGATGGCCGGTGGCTGCGCTGTGTCGATGAGCTTCGCATCTATGCCATAGAGCAGCGCCAGGTCTTTGTTTACAATCGCATAGTCGGAATCCAGCAGCCGGGTGATGGAGCCGTTGGTATTGAGCAACTGACGGAAGAAGAGCCGCGTCTCCATCCGCATGGCGGGCTCCAGATCGTTGTCATAGTACGTGGCGAATTTGTGCACGTCGGGAGCCATGGTGCCCAGCTTCCGCAGATCCAGCCAGCCATTCAGGAACTCCTCCACGAAGGCTTCGGAACGCGGATCTGCCAGCAATCGCATGGCCTGCTCCCGCAAGACCCGGGGCTGGGAAAGTTCGCCGCTGGCCGCCAGAGTCATCAAGGGCTCATCCGGCATGGAGGCCCAGAGGAAATAAGAGAGCCGTGCAGCCAGCTCGTAGTTGTTGAGGCTTGAACTCTTTTCCTCACGATAGAGAAACTCTGGCGAGCACAGGACGGCTTTGATGCCTTCCTGAATGGCTGCATCTGGGGCCAGGCCGCTCCTCTCCGCCTCGCGCACCAGTGTGATCAAGGATGCGGCTTCACCCGAAGCGAGGGGCCGACGCCACGCCTTTGCGGCAAAGCTCTCTATCACCGACGATGCAGACTCGCTGCGGTACGTGTCTTTGCCAAAGATGGCCTGATGACTCTCTGGCGGCCACGTGTCGTTGAGCGGGCCCCGGATCTCGATGTTCGAGACGTGTATCCGTGGAGACTCGAACCACATGAAAAGGTTCCAGTCATTGCTCTTGTCCTGCTCCCACCTGGCGCGCTTCTCCGGTGTCAGCAGGCGCTCGAAGTTGGCTTTGAAATAGTTTCGCAACCGGTTGTTGCTGTCACTGGGGCCATTGGGAAAACCCAGCCGGGGGAATTGCCCGCGATCCAGCCACACCCGGCACTCCAGCCAGATGGCTTGATCGTCCGGCAGATCCCACACGGCGAGCTGCCGCTGGCCAGCCTGATAGCCGGTGGCCGCGGTATCCAGCGCCTCTTTGTTGTCCGGGTCAATGCCTTCCAAGGTCCCTGTAAAGAGGCCCAGTCGAATGGGCTCCGTGGGATCCCAGAGGGAGGGGAACTTTTGTTTCCTCAGATCCAATGCCGGGTCCTTCGGGTCGAGGTCTGCATAGCGGAATTTCGCCTCCGCTTGAATGCGGATGGTGTACCAGCCACTTTCAGGCACTCCTGCACGCAATTCATCCACCGGTGCATAGCCGCTCTGCGGCAGACCTCGCATGCGTTCCGTGATGGACTGGTGCGGTGGCCGCTGCTTTTGCACCTTTTGATAATAGGCGTTCTCTGCATAGGCGAAGCCTCGCGTGGTGCGATCAAAGGGGGGCAGCAGATGCCACTCACGCACTTCAGGCTGGGGTCCGAAGTTCACGGCACGTGTCACCACTTGCTCGGCTGCTTCGAGGTACTGGCGCAGCAGGAAGCTGGACGTCACGAGCTTCTCACCGTTGCTGGCAAAGCCATGGACCCGGGTGTCTTCAGGAAACTCGCGACTGGGATCAAAGCTGCTGACGTTCAGGTGCAGCAGGTCGCGAATGGTCAGGCGGTATTCGGTGCGGTTAAGCCGGCGCAGTGTGGCTGCCTTGTGCGCCGTGCCGCCTTCATCTTTGATCTGGGCGCGCGCATGGGTCACGAGACGACCTTCCAGATCTACCAGCACCTCCTGGCGTTCATTCGCAGGCGGCTGCTTCTTGTCTGGTGGTGGCATGTTGTGCCGCTCGATCTGCTGCAGCACTTTCAGCCAGTCCCGGGCGTTTGTGGAGGTGATCTTCGGGTCGAGATGCTCCAGGCTGAAGTCGCCTTTTTTGGTGGAGTCGTCGTGACAGTCCAGGCAGCGGTCGGAGACGAATGTCACCAGATCTGCCGCGGGAAGCGGGCATGGGTTTAGAAGAAACAACCCCAGCAGGGCGAGGGCGGAGAATGAGGGCTTCATTTTGTGAGGTCTCAAATCACGCCGTTCACAGTGCCGGTGCTGTAGCCGAAGCGGTCAGCCTCAAGGCCAAAGCGTTGGGCCATGGTGAGGTAAAGATTGCTCAGTGGCACTTTCTTGCCCTCCTCCTCTGGCATGCAGACATGCGTCTGGTGGCGGTAGCCGCCTCCCGCCACGAGGATGGGAAGCTTGCGATTCGTGTGGGCGCTGCCATCGCCCATGCCACTGCCAAAGAGGATCTGCGTGCTGTCCAGCAGACCAAGATCGGAGAGTTTCGTGATGAACCGGGCCAGTTGGTCCATCTGGTAGCGCTCCACCTTCCTCATGCCCGCCATCAGCGTGGGATCTTTGCCATGGTGGGAGTAGGCATGGTAGCCCTTGGCTTCGATGCCGACCGCACCAGTGTCGAAGGCACCCGGGATCTCCATGGTCGCCACGTCGGTGGAGTCCGTTTGCAATGCCAGGGCGATCAGATCAAACAGAATGGGGAGTTGCTGGGTGACGCTCCCATTCTTTGGCTCCTTCATCTCCACCTTGGGGCGTGGGCGGGACACCCAGGCCTGCTCTTGCTGCAGGGTCTTTTCGACTTCGCGAATCGAGGTAAAATACTGGTCCAGCTTTTCCTTGTCGCCATGGCTCAGCCGGTCATTCATCGCACGAGCCTGGCCGCCGACAGCATCCAGAATGGACCCCTGGCGCAAGTATCTAGCGGTGCGTAAGGCTGCTTTGTCGGCCGGATCATCCACGAACAACATTTGGAAGACGGTGTTCACCTTTTGGATGGAGGGCACCATCACGCCGGATCGCGTCCAGGAGAGCTCCACCCCACCGCCGCTGTTGCTGCCAGCGGATGTGTTCAAGACAGGGAACCGGCTGGCCCCTGCCGCGTGCTCGGCGCAGTACTGGTCCAGCGTGATGTTGCCATCAGGCATGCCTGCCGCCTCCGTCGAGCGAACCCCGGAGAGAAAGGCGTGGGTGCCAGAGTGCCCACCATTGAGGCCGTGGTCCATGTTGGAAAAGACCGTGAACTTGCCGCGCAGAGCATCCCACGACTGCAGGTTTTCAGGCAGCGTGGCGTTCATTCCCGTTTCTGTGGGGAAGAACGCATCTTGGATCATGCCAAAGGGATTGGCCACGCACACGAAACGCTGTACGGGGTTGGTGGCCTGGGCCGCGACGCCCATCGACTCCAGCAGAGGCAGAGCGAGGCATGCTCCCGCACCCCGGAGAAAATGGCGGCGGGAAAGTCGACGACGATGGGTGAGGATGTGACTCATGGGAATGACGGGCAGGGCTCCAACAGCTACCTACAGGTTAGGCGGAGTCTTGCGAAACGCCTCCCCCGAGTTCTCGGGGTGGACCCGCAAAAAAGGCGGATGGCAAACGGGAGGCGGAACGCTAAGCTGATGCCTGAATATGCCTTCCCGCCACCCCAGCCTCTCAATGCCAATCCTGTCAGGGATGTGGCGGGGGCTCAGGCACGCGGTGGTAGCAGGTATTGCTGTCGCCTTTCCATATTCGGCAACGGCAGGGGGCATCCTGGATTGGTTGAGCCCTGAACTCCACCGTATGGAGTCCGACAGGGTGACTCTAGAAGCCTCGCTGCAATCGTTGCCAGCAGCTCCTGTTGCGCATCCCTCAGAGCGCCTCGGATGGCACAGTGATTACTCAAACACACCTGAAAAGGTGGAGTGGGTAGACCTCAACCTGGGCGGTTCCAAGAGGCTGGATTCCATCGTTTTGATCGCTCCTCCGCCTGGTGGAGGGGCCAATCGCCCTGGCTACGGATTTCCGCTTCGCTTCCGTGTCGAGCTGTGGGGAGCCGAGCCCACCAAGGGCGACGTGGTGCTGGATGAGGACGGCCCTGTGATCCTGGCAGACTACACCAAGAATGACTTTCCCAACCCTGGGCTGCTGCCCGTGGTGATTCCGGCCGGGGGACGCACCGGGCAAAAGGTCCGCATCACGGCCACCCGGCTCTACACAGAGGGCTCCCGCAGTTTCTTCGCCTTGGGGGAGGTGATGTTGATTCAGGGGTTGCGGAACTTGGGGCCGGAATTGGAGGCCGTGGGCCCCGCGCAGGTCAAGGCTCGCAGCAGTCAGGGCACCCGGCCTGACTGGGGGCGGATCAATTTGGTGGATGGGCAGACGGTGCTGGGCCCACCGCTGGGGAACCGGCCCAGCCCGGCCGCAGGCTATCGCAGCGTCCCGAAAAGCGAAAGCCGCGGGCTGCCGAACCCATGGGTCATGGTCGATCTCGGTGATGTGGTGCCGGTGGATGAGGTGAGGTTGTTTCCTGCGCACCCGCCAGCATTCGCGCACAGCCAGGGCTACGGTTTCCCCGTGCGTTATCACCTGGAACTCCGTCTGGGTGCGACTGAGTTGCCGGAATTTCTCACCACTCCTGAATCAGGGAGCTACACCGCCCCTCCGGGAGACAACGTCGTCACTCTGGTGGCAGAGGGGCGCCGCGCCCGCTTTGTGAGGTTGAATGTGGATGAACCTCACGTCAGCAACGGCAGTGCGGTGCTGGCCTTGGCAGAGCTGCAAGTATGGTCCGGTGGCGAGAATGTTGCCCTGGGCAGGCCGGTGACGGCATCTGATGCCACTGAAGCAGACGGATGGGACACCGAGGCTTTGGTCGACGGCTATGCCAGCCTCGCCGACATTGTCGACTGGCCTGACTGGCTGGCGGGCCTTTCTCAACGCCGCGAGGTCGAGCAGAAGCTCGCCGTCCTTGCTGGGAAGCGGGGGCAAATCGTGCAACGCTGGCAGCAGGCGGGTCTCATGGTCTTGGGCGGCCTTTTGGGTGTGGCCGCATTGGGCGTGGTAGGCTGGAGTCTGCGTCAGCGTCGGGCTCGTCGATACGAATTGGAGGCGCTGCGGCAGCGCATTTCACAGGATCTGCATGATGAGATCGGAAGCAGCCTCGGCAGCATCGCTTTGATCAGTCAGGACGCATTGGCGATGGCACCGCACGATGACGCGCTGCGTCGCGAGTTGGTGGAGATTCGGGACACCGCTCAGCAGACCTTGGATTCCATGCATGACATCGTCCGCCTTGTGCAGAGCGGCGTTTATGGTCAGGGAGATCTCACGGCCCACCTTCGGGAGATCGCCGGGCGCATGCTCCGGGGCGTCCCCCACATGCTTCATGCGGACGCCGCCCCGGCGTTCAATCAAATGCCCATGAACCAGCGCAGAGACCTCGTGCTCATGTTCAAGGAAGCGCTCCATAATTTGATGAAGCACGCCCAGGCCACGAAGGCGGACATCACTCTCGCTCAATCCAGCGCAAGTCTCACGCTGACGGTGGCGGACAATGGTCGGGGCTTTGATCCTGCCACCGTAACGGCTTCGTCTGACGGCGGCATGGGCCTGACCAATCTGCAACGCCGTGCCGCGAAGCACGGCGGTAATGTGAAAATTTCCTCGACTCCTGCTGGCGGCACCACGCTTTGCATCACCCTCCCGCGCCATGTCTGATTCTCCCTCTCCCAAAAATCCCTTGACCTCATCGGAAACCGCAGCACCGCCTTCGCAAGCCGGTGTCGGCACCAATGTCTGGCTCGTGGAGGATCACAAGACCTACGGTGAGCGTCTCATGCGGGCGCTGAACCGGTTGGAGGGCATTCAGTGCTCTCACCGCTTCACCGCCGTTGAGGATGCGCTGGCTGCCCTGTCGGCCCAAACTCAGGCCCAGTCGGCCCCTGCAGTGCTGCTACTGGACGTGGAACTCCCCGGCATGAGCGGCATCGAAGGCATCGCCGGGCTGCGGCAACTCGCCCCCAAGCTGGCGATTGTCATCCTCACGGTGTTTGAGGACGATGATAAAATCTTTCGTGCCATTTGCGCTGGAGCCGCAGGTTATCTCCTGAAGACATCGAGCGTTGATGATATCGCTGCCGCCATTCGCACCGCTGCCTCTGGCGGTTCTCCCATCAATCCGGCGATCGCCCGACGTGTCCTGGAAATGTTCTCCAAGGCCAATGCGCCTCAGAAACAGAAAGACTACGGCCTCACCCCACGGGAGCAGGACATTCTGCAACTCCTCGTCAAAGGCCACACCATCAAAGAAGCCGCTGCGGAGCTGCAGATCGGCTACTACACCGCAGACGAGTACATCCGGAGTGTCTATGAAAAGCTCCAGGTGCGAAGTCGTGGCGGAGCCATAGCCAAAGCGGTCCAGGAAAAACTGGTTTAGCGGGTTTGGAGAAAAATAATGCTCATGGCAGGAGTTGCACCTGCACTGGCGGCGCTCTCAACGCCGTGCCTCTGCTGTTGGGCTACACGAGCTTGTGAAAAAATTGGCAACCCCAGCCGGATTCGCACCGGCATTCTTCGATAGAAAGTCGAAGGTCTTGACTGGTTAGACGATAGGGTCTTTAAAAAAATCAATGGATGAAATTGGCGGAACGCGGAGGACATGCTCCCCATCGCACTTGGAAAGGTACGACGATCTCGTTAGCACC